>JAQVQF010000149.1 GCA_028701715.1 Eubacteriales bacterium
CACGGCGAGATCGGATATTCCGTAGGACGGAGTTTTAAGGCTGACGGTTATATACAGATATCCTTCCTCCGCGTCGCGGACGGAGATATTTAATCCGTCAGGTTTTGTTTCTGCGATTTCTCCGGTGTTCAGATATTCGAGATATTTGTCATAATAATATCCGGTGTCGTTGTATATGGTATAATTGCCGAAAGCTTCCGGCGAATAAGCCTCAAAGGTAAATGAAGTGAGGATTTCGGCATATCGGGATGCTATTTCCATCTGTTCAATAAACCTCGAAAGAGGAGCGGGAACGGTATCGTCACAGCCCGGAAGATTGGATTTGATGATAAAATTTTCAAGATTCGCCCAGAATCTGATACCTTTTTCGTCACAGCAGCTTTTGGCGGCCGCCAGATAAGACGCCGAGGAGCCTATCGTTATAAGCTCCGCGCCCACGCTGTCCTGCGGGCAATAAATATCAAAGGAACGGAAATTTACCTGCTCCATGATGCTTGAAAGGTCGGATTGCAGCTTATCCGCGTTCCCCGCCCAGGAAGCCGTGAAGGGAGACATAAGCATGGGCATATTGGGGTCTATTTCATTGAAAATATCAATAAAGCCGTTTAACAGCTTTACGCATACTTCGGGATGCGAGGAATAAACGGAATTGTTAAGCTCCGTGTTGAAATACCAGCCGTATAAGGCATTGGGGTATTTTAACTTATATTTGGCATAAATGGCAGCGGCGGTGGTTTTAGCCGTGGATAAGAACGTGTCCGCATAGCCGTCGGTGGAGTAAAGGTCATACTCCGCCATGTTCAACCCCATAAAAACCTTCATTCCGCGTTTTTCACATCGGGCGAGCATGGTATCAAAAGCGCTTTCGCTCATTATCGTGCCGTCATAGCCCGCTCCGTTTAATACAATAAGCCCCTCAAGGCCGGCGTTTTGAAGATTGTCAAAATATTCGTCGGCGTCCTCCTCGGTGCAGCCCGCAAAGGGAAGAGCGGTGATGAACGAATATGAAATGTGAGGCACCGTTATGCTTTCCGGAGCGGATTTATATTCCGTTCCTTCCTGCGGGGTTCCGTAAGCTATATTGTCATTGAGGTATTTATAGGCGCAGACCTCCTGAAGGAGCACAGAAAAACCGTTTTTTGAAATCAGGTTAAAACGTATATATCTGCCCTTCACCGAATTTTCCAGCTCAAGCGTTTCCCCGTATTGGCGGTCAAGCAGATATACCGTTTGCCCGCCGCATTGCGCGTTTCCGACTTCGGTATAGCTTACGCCGTCTGTTGATACAGATACGGCAAAGGAGGACGGCTCCCTTGAAACACCCGATTTAATCAGATAATATATTTCAAAATCGCATAAACCGTCTACAATCGTACCGAGATCAACCGTAATCTCCAGCGCGTTCCCGCTTGCCGTATAGCCCGCGAAACCCTCGCTGTCAAGACATAAGGTGTTGAATTCGGCGTCGGTGAGCATTGTCCCGTCGTCAGGATAGGTTGAAAGAGCGGCTTTGGATGTTTCATAAGCACAGCCAAGCGTCACACAGGTTTTTAGCCCGCTTCTGTCCGCTTTTCCCGTATATATATCCGTAATATCGGACGAAACATCCTCGGAGCTTTCAAGGCTTTCGTTTGCGGAATAATCCTCCGTCACGGACGATTCCTCCTTTCCGTTTGTGCCGCAGGCGGTCGACATGAGCGCCGTCAGCAGCGGAAGAATGATAAACAACGATATAAAACGTTTTTTCATAACGGCAACCGCGATCCTTTCGTCTGCTATTTCGTGTTGTTCCAGCTTCTTTCTGTCGCTTCGCGTGCGATACGTATCCATTCGGTGAAGCGCTCCGGTTCGTTTCTTACCGTGTGCGTGTCTCTGAGTATCAGCTCAAGACGGCCGCCGTTGGCTTTTTTAATACCGGTGTTAAGCTCTTTTTCAATCGCCTCGACATCCGTTTTTTCGTGAGCCAGGTAAGCAGGCTGCGGTTTCCATGTCATAAGATATCTGTCGCCGAGAGCGGGTGCGAAATCGTCTATATCCGCCCAGGGACAAACCGCGACTCTGCGGAGGTTTTTAATTTTCAACACGTTTTCCAGCTTTTTACCTAAATTGTCGCAGCAGCCGTAGCCGTTGAGCCCGAACAGCTCAAGCACCTGACGTTCGTATTGCAACACGAATTCCTCGTGCATTTCAGGCGACACGCGGTCGAATTCCTGCGCTTCCGCCGCGCCCCATACGTTTTTCAGCTTTATATGGCTTATATCGAAATCGTCACCCGGCAGCTCGTCGGTGTAGCCGATGCCGCCGGTGTAGTGAAAAGCATCGGTGTTGTTGAGCGAAACAAGATTCAGATCCTCCATTTGCTTAAACATCGATATAACGCCGTCGCGGAAAAACCGCATGACCTCGTGTACCGTTTGAGGTTCAAGAATAAGGTCCATGAACATGTTTTCCAGCCCGCGGTAGTCGCAGTACCAATGCATCATATGGAAGTTATAATAAACATTACCCACAAGGTCAAGATCAAGTATACCGCCTAAAAGGTTTTGCATATATTCCCAGCGCTTTGCCGTAGCTTCGCCGTCATATTCAACCCTGGGCATTTTCAACATTTTCCAGTCCTCCGGCTTTTCGATTACGGGAATATGATGCCATGAGCCGCCTGAGGATTCCTTGGGCACAACCTTGGGCTGTACGCCCCACCAGGAATTGTACCAGACTTTTTCGATATGCAGCGTGCGTTCTATGGGTACATCGTCGGGTATGTATTTGTTACGGATTATACGCTGCCTTAATGTGCGTTCAATCCATCTGGCGTACCAGTCGGCGCATTGCAGCACGGATTCGGGCAAAAGCTCGCTCCAGGAACCGTCCGGATGAACGAAAATAGCCGGCCGTTCGCCTTTCAGCGAATTATGTCTGTACCAGAATTTTCTTTTTTCCTCGTTTGAAATATCCTCCGCTATATGAGAAACTTCTTTCGCCAAGGAAACAAGTATATCTTCGTCATTTTTAGAAAACATATAAATATGCTCCTTTCGCTGTCCCGTTTATAATAAAATAAATACAAATTTTATATATTATACTATTAATTTACCAAAAAGTAAAGAATAAATACAATAAAGAAAAACCTTTAAAAATACCTTCGATTGGAAGAATCTGCATTTTAAAATGAATTGATAAGTGCTTTAAACTTCATTTATAACATAGATAAACCTTTTTATATATGTTATATGGCAAGATTTCACCTTCTCACTTTCAAAAATTGTCGAACATGAACAAATCGTAACGTAATAACGTATTTTAACAGAATGTTCATTGACATATACGGTACGGAATTATATAATGAATTGAAAATCATGGGGAAAAAGGCATATACCGAATTTTTATTTCTGTTATATTATTAAAATCAATAAAAACTGACTGCAAAGGAGACAGTATAAAATGAAATACGAAACTCTATTGAAGAATCTTATGAGCGAGGAAAGCTATAATAAGCTCGCCGCGCTCAAAAACGAAAAGGTTATGGAATTTATCGGTTTTTACGCGGAACATTGCGAACCCGCCTCCATTTATGTTTGCAACGACAGCGAAGCCGACATGCAGTATGTCCGCGACCGGGCGCTCGCGCTCGGTGAGGAAGTCACCCTGAAGTACCCCAAGCAGACCATTCACTGGGACAGCTACGCCGACCAGGGACGCGACAAAAACGGAACCAAGTACATGGTTTACAAGGAAAACCTTGAAAGCATGAAGACTCTAAATTCCGTTGAATACGAACAGGGATATAATGAAATCCTTGAAATTTCCAAGGGTATCATGAAGGGCAAGTCCGCAGTCGTGCTTTTCTTCTCGGAAGGACCGACGGAGTCTCCGTTCACCATCCCATGCGTTCAGTTTACCGACAGCTGGTATGTCGCGCATTCCGAATATATCCTTTACCGTTCCGCTTACAGCCATTTCCTTAAAATGAAGGAAGACGAAAAGGGCGGTTTCTTCCGCTTCATCCATTCGGCGGGCGAGCTTGACGGCAAAAACAATACCAAGAACCTCGATAAAAGAAGAGTTTTCATGGACACCCAGAACAACGTGGTGTATTCCATGAACAACCAGTACGCCGGCAACTCTGTGGGTCTCAAAAAGCATTCCATGCGCCTTGCCATCAATAAATCGGGCAACGAGGGCTGGCTCTGCGAGCATATGTTCGTCATGGGCGCGGTCAATGAAGAAAAGAACAGAATGACCTACTTCTGCGGCGCATATCCTTCCGCCTGCGGCAAGACCTCCACGGCTATGATACCGGGCGAAAAGATTGTCGGCGACGATATAGCTTATTTCCGCAATATCAACGGCGAATTCAGAGCGGTCAACGTGGAAAACGGCATGTTCGGCATAATCAAGGACGTCAACGAAAAGGACGATCCCGTTATATTTGAAAACCTGATGAAGAACCAGGAAATCATCTTCTCCAATGTCCTTATGGGACCGGATAAGATGCCGTACTGGGTAGGAATGGGCGTGGACACCCCCAAGGAAGGCTACAACCATTTCGGCGAATGGTACGAAGGCGTCAAGGATGCCAAGGGCAACGCGGTCGCGCTCGCTCACGGCAACGCACGCTATACCATGCGTCTTGACTATCTCGACAATATAGACAAAGAAGGCTTTGAAGCCAAGAACGGCGTCAAGGTTGAAGGCATCCTTTACGGCGGCAGAGACAGCGATACCACCGTTCCCGTTGAGGAATCCCCCAACTGGAAGGACGGCATACTCCTCAAGGCGTGCACGCTTGAATCCGAAACCACCAGCGCAACCATCGGCGCGGAAGGCGTTCGCACACCCAGCCCCATGGCAAACCTCGACTTCGTTTCCTATCCTATCGGCCGTTATACCATGAACAATATCAAGTTCGGCGAAAGCGTCAATAATGTTCCCAAGATATTTTCCAACAACTATTTCATGCGCGGCGCCGACGGCAAGTTCATCACCAGCAAGCTTGCCAAAAAGGTCTGGCTGCACTGGGCTGAGGGCAGAATTCACGGCGAATACGAAGCCTTTGACACCCCCACCGGTAAGATCCCTTATTACGCCGACCTGAAGGAACTTTTCAAGAAGTATCTCAACGAGGACTTCACGGAAGAAGTTTATACCTACCTCTTCACCTTCCGCTGCGCGAAGTGGGTTGAAAAGCTTCAGCGTACCAAGGCGTTTTACGCCAAGATGGACCAGGACACTCCCAAGGAAATATTCGAATACTGGGATGCCGCCATCAAGAAGATAGAAGAAGCCAAGGCTAAATACGGCGACGAAATCAAGCCCGGCTGCTTCAAGGGTTAATCTGTAATAAACATTAAAGTCTCTTTGTCAATAGTTGGGGTGAACCCGTAAACAGGAATTCAGGCAGCGGCTATCAGGTCGCTGCCTGATTTGCATTTTGGTTATAAAACATA
>JAQVQF010000150.1 GCA_028701715.1 Eubacteriales bacterium
GATTGATTACATATTCGTTTCGGATGACATTAAGGTTGTGGAGGCGGATATTCCCGCGGTTATCGCATCCGACCACAGACCGCATACCGCCGTTATTGAAATTTAACTCAATTTTACTTCGTTTGTGGTTTGTCGTTTGTAGTTTATCGTTTGTTCTTACAGCACCGGCAATCAATCATTCTTGATTAATGAAACGTTTATGTCTTTCATATTCATAAAATGATTCGACAGCTTCAGCCGTCTTCCGTCGCCGAGAATAAAGCAATGCGTGTAGCCGTATGTTTCCTCATATACGGCGTTTTCTTTTCTGCCGTCGCTGAAGGTTATCACAACCCTTTCCCCGCCCGACAATATCAGCTTGCATACCAAACTGTCCATTATTTATATCCTTTCATATGAAAACAAGTCCGCCTTTTCGGGCGGACTTTACTGTTATTCGGCTTTGGCTTCCTTTTTGCTTTCTTTTTTGTCGCCTTTTTTGGAATCCTTTTTATCGCTTTTATAAAGCTCATCGGCTTCCACAAGAGTTATAAGGGCCATTTCGGCGCCATCCCCGCGGCGGGGTCCGAGCTTGTAAACCGCGGTATAGCCTCCGACTCTTTCCTGATAAAAGGGAGCTATTTTATTGAACAGCTTATATACGACATCCTCTCTCTTTAAAAAAGCGATAGCGCGCCTTTTTGAAGCAAGAGTGTTGTCCTTACCCAAGGTTATTATTTTATCCGCGAGGGAACTGACTTCCTTGGCGCGGGTGACCGTAGTCTCGATTTTTCCGTTTTCAAGCAGAAAAGTTACCATACCCTTGAGCATAGACATTCTGTGCTCAGTTGTTCTGCCTAATTTTCTAGTTCCGGGCATTGGAATTGCCTCCTTCTTTATCGAAATAGAATATATACGTTTGCGTCAATAATTAATCGTCTGATTTCTTCAGCGAAAGTCCGAGAGAGTTCATCTTCTGTATAACTTCCTCCAAAGATTTTTTGCCGAGGTTTCTGACCTTAATCATATCCTCCTCGGTGCGGTTTATAAGATCCTCTACCGTATCTATACCCGCGCGCTTGAGGCAGTTGAAGGAACGCACGGACATATCGAGCTCCTCGATGGTCATATCCAGCACCTTTTCCTTAACCGCTTCCTTGCTTTCCACCATTACCTCTGTGTTCTTGGCTTCATCCGAAAGCTCAACAAACAGATACAGGTGATCGCTTAATATTTTCGCCGCCAGCGAAACGGCTTCCTTAACGTTAATAACGCCGTTGGTTGTCAGTTCAAGAGTAAGCTTGTCGTAGTCGGTTATATTTCCGACACGGGTGTTCTGCACGCTGAAATTGCAATTTTTAACGGGTGTAAAAATCGAATCCGTATAGATGGTGCCGATAACCGGGAGAGAGCCTTGCTTATTCTTTTCCGAAGAAACATATCCTCTGCCGTGATCGAAGGTTATTTCCATATAAAAGGAATTGCCTTCCTCAAGAGTGGCGATATGAAGGTCGGGATTAAGTATCTCTATATCGCTGTCACCGTTTATATCCGCGGCTGTTATATCCCTTGCGCCGACTTCTTTAATAAATACGGTTTTGGAACTGCCGGAATAAAGCCTTGCGACTATTCTTTTAATATTGAGAACGATTTCGGTAACGTCTTCCTTGACACCTTTTACGGTAGACATTTCGTGGAGTACGCCATCAATTTTTATACTTGTGACAGCCACGCCGGGGAGCGAGCTTAAAAGGACTCTTCTCAGGGAGTTTCCAAGCGTAATGCCATAACCACGTTCAAGGGGTTCGATAACAAAAGTGCCGTGTTTTCCATCCTCGCTGATCTCTGCGGTAGTAATGCTCGGTCTTTCGATTTCGATCATTATAAAAACCTCCTTAATGGTTTTAATTATTTGGAATACAACTCCACGATAAGATGCTCCTCGAACGGGAAATCCACATCTTCTCTCTTAGGTAATGCCGCTACGGTGGCGACGACGTTGTCCTTATCGACGCTGAGCCAGGCGGGTATGGTCCTGCCGTTGATATTTTCGACAAGCACTTTAATCCTCGGCGATTTACGGCTGGAATCCCTGACCGTAATAACGTCGTTAACGTTTACGATATAAGAAGGAATGTCAACCTTTTTACCGTTTACCGTGAAATGTCCGTGACGAACAAGCTGACGCGCTTCACGACGGCTGTCTGCCATGCCCATACGGAAAACTACGTTGTCAAGTCTGCGCTCAATTAAGGTGAGCAGGTGTTCGCCGGTTTGTCCGGTTTTTTTCTCGGCCTTGACGAAGTAGTTCTTAAATTGCTTCTCTAAAATACCATAATATCTCTTTGCCTTCTGCTTTTCACGCAGCTGAAGACTGTATTCTTTTACTCTTCTTCTCCCCGAATTTGCACCGTGCTGACCGGGAGCTTTTTCGCGTCTGACAATGGAACATTTATCAGAATAGCATCTGTCGCCTTTAAGCATCAGCTTGACGCCTTCCTTGCGGCAAAGCCTGCAAGCGGGTCCTGTATATCTTGCCATTATTTAACCTCCAGATTATATATGCAAAATTGTTAAACGCGTCTTCTCTTCGGCGGTCTGCAGCCGTTGTGAGGAATAGGCGTTACATCTTTAATTGAGGTAATGTCAAGTCCTGCGACCTGAAGAGCGCGGATTGCCGCTTCTCTTCCCTGCCCGGGTCCTTTTACGAATACCTCGATGGTTTTTAGTCCGTGCTCCATAGCGGCTTTCGCGGCGGTTTCGGCCGCCATCTGCGCGGCGTACGGCGTGGACTTGCGGGAACCTCTGAAACCGAGTTCGCCCGCCGAAGCCCAGGATAACGCATTACCCTGCGTGTCGGATATGGTTACGATGGTATTGTTAAAGCTGGAACGAATATGCGCTGCGCCGCGGTCTATATTCTTGCGTTCACGACGCTTTTTCGCAACAGTCTTTTTTTGCTGTTTCGCCATTTTTGTCTCCTCCCTTACTTCTTCTTGTTAGCGATCGTCTTGACGGGGCCTTTTCTGGTTCTCGCGTTGGTCTTGGTCCTCTGTCCCCTGACGGGAAGTCCTTTTCTGTGACGTATACCGCGATAGCAGTCAATTTCGACCATGCGCTTGATGTTGAGAGCCACGTCTCTTCTGAGGTCGCCTTCCACGATATAATTGTTTTCGATTACCTCACGGAGCTTGGCGACATCGTCTTCGGTCAGATCTTTAACACGAGTGTCGGGATTTACACCGGTTTTTTTAAGAATCTCATTGGAACGGCTTCTGCCTATACCGAAAATATAGGTAAGACCAATTTCAACGCGTTTAGCGCTTGGAATGTCAACGCCGGAAATACGAGCCATTATTACACCTCTCTTATCCTTGTTTCTGCTTGTGTTTGGGATTTTCGCACATAACCATTACTTTGCCTTTTCGTTTGATTATTTTGCATTTATCGCAAATTTTCTTTACGGAAGGCTTGACTTTCATTTTTATAACCTCCAAATCGAACTATAGCCACCCTTTACGGGTAAACCTATTTTGCTCTGTATGTTATCCTTCCCTGTGACAGATCATATATCGATACCTCGACGGTCACTCTGTCGCCCGGAAGAATTCTAATATAATGCATACGCATTTTGCCGGAAATATGCGCCGTTACCTTATGACCGTTGTTCAGTTGAACCTTGAACACCGTGTTGGGCAGTACCTCGGTAACCACGCCTTCAAATTCCATTACATCGTCTTTAGCCAGAATTATCCCTCCTTATCAGTCAGTCAGTCGGTTGGCCGGAACTCAAATACCGTACGGCTTTTTTTATAACATAAGCTGCCGTCGCTTTCCTGAGCATTCCGTTTGTAACCCTTGTCATATCGGTTATATCGGCTTTGCCCAGCACTCTGATATGCTTGATTTTCTTCAGCTTTGGTTTTTCAACGCCGCGCTTTCTTCCGTCCGCGTATAATATATAATTATCATCGACGGTTTTCAGCGCTACGAATACTTTTCCTTTATCATTCCCGGTAAGGGATTCGACCAATGTGTTTGAAAAATCCTTCATATTATTGCTTTCAGCGTCTTTCGCCGCGTACACGCCGGTGTAAACACCGGCAATTATGCCGGAACGGTCAGGATTTCCGGACCGTTAACGGTTATGGCGACGGTATTTTCGTAATGTGCCGACTTCCTGCCGTCAAGCGTCACGACAGTCCAGCCGTCGCTTAAGGTTTTTACCTTCCATGTGCCTAGGTTGACCATAGGCTCAACGGCAAGCGTCATACCTTCCCTTAACAGTAAACCGTGTCCGGGTCTGCCGTAATTGGGAACACTTGGGTCCTCGTGCATTTCCGTACCTATGCCGTGACCGACGAAATCTCTTACTACCGAAAAGCCGTTTGCAACGACATATTCTTCGACTGCGGCGCCTATGTCGCCTATTCTGTTACCTGCATAAGCTTTTTCGATGGCTTTATAAAAGCTCGTTTTGGTAACTTCAATAAGCTTTTCAACTTCCGTTGTGATTTCACCCACCGGAAACGTCGCGGCGCAGTCTCCATGATAGCCCTTGAATATGGCTCCCACATCAATTTTAACAATGTCGCCGGAAACAAGCATGCGATCGGACGGTATTCCGTGGATGACCTGTTCGTTTACGGAAATACACGCCGATGCGGGGAACCCGCCGTAGCCTAAGAAAGAAGGAGTCGCGCTGTGAGAGGTAATAACATCCCTGATCTTTTTTTCGATTTGTTTTGTTGTTACCCCTTCTTTTACCATTGCTCCGCCTTCGGCTCGTGCGAGAGCGGTTATCTTGCCCGCGTCGCGCATTTTGTCCAGTTCGGCAGCCGATTTAACGGTAATCATTCTATTTCCAGCGCCGCCAATACCAGGCGGGTAGTTTCTTTGAGTTCTTTCTGACCAATGACCGTTCTGACTATACCCTTTTTCTCATAATAAGCCTTAAGGGGTTCGGTCTGACTGTGATATGTTTCAAGACGATTTCCGACAACCTCGGGATCGTCGTCTTCTCTGGTGATGAGCGTCCCGCCGCCCTTGTCGCAATGGACGCTGTCCTTGCTCGGATTGAATACCAGCGAATAGGAAGCTCCGCAGTTGCCGCACAAACGACGGGCGGACAGTCTTTCGATTATTTCCTTATCGGAAACCTCTATCGAAAGCACTATGTCGATTTTAACGCCCATAGCGTCGAGCGCTTCCGCCTGTGGTATCGTTCTGGGAAAGCCGTCGAGTATATAGCCGCCGGCACAGTCGTTTTCGCCAAGGCGGTCTTTTATAATCGCGGTGACCACGTCGTCCGGAACAAGCTTGCCTGCTTCGACATATTCCTTTGCCTTTAATCCCGTGGGAGTGCCGTTCTTCATGGCTTCCCGGAGGACGGCTCCGGTGGATATTGTGGGTATTCCCAGACGGTCGCATATAA
>JAQVQF010000151.1 GCA_028701715.1 Eubacteriales bacterium
GTTCACCAGATAGCCGCCGTTTCGGCGGGTATTGTCGGCGAGGAAGCCATGCTTGACCTTTGCTATAGGGAGGATTCCGCGGCGCAGGTCGATATGAATATCGTCGCGGACGAGACGGGCTCTTTCATTGAAGTGCAGGGCACGGGCGAAGGACGGGCTTTTACACCCGAAGAATTAAAAAAGCTGCTCGCCTTGGGCGAAAAAGGTATTAAGCAAATCATGAAGCTGCAAAATGACGCGCTGAAAAAAGCGGCAAAAGAATAATGTTTATGCTCTTTTAACTCTTTTAAATTTTAACCCCGGAAATGAGTCACGCTCGTTTTCCGGGGTGCTTTTTATGTTTTTATGTTATTACGGCTCTTATTCCGTTTTCGATTTTCCAGATATGGTATCCCGCGTCGCCCGTTCCGCAGCTTGTAACGCTCGGAAGCGGCATTTCCAAAAACGATTGATAAAGCATATTGATCATTCCGCCATGGGAAACCACGGCAATTGTTTCATGCTCTTTTGTATTGCTAAAAATATATGACAGCGCTTTTTCGGCTCTTATACGAAATTCCTTTTGACTTTCCATGCCGTACATCGCCTTGTCGTAAGGAAGGTCGGGATCTTTGGGAAACTTGATTCCAACCTCTTTTTTAGGAAGCCCGGCGATAAGTCCGTTATTGAATTCCATTAAATCATCAAGATACTCAATATCGGAATTTGCGCAGGAATTTAAGATTTCCGCGGTCTGCTTCGCTCTTTTCAGGGTCGACGAATAAATTCTGTCAATTTTATATTCGGCGGAAAGCTTTTCCGACGTACTTTTTACCTGTAATTTACCCAATTCCGTCAGATTAAAATCCGCTCTTCCCTCACAAACGTCAAGCAAATCCGCCTCAGACTGTCCGTGCCGCATAACAATAAGTGTCATTTCACTAGCTCCTAATAAAGCCTTGATACATCAAACAATATACTATATATCAGTCGTATTTAATGGCGCCCGATTTCAAATTCCACATAATTTGAAGCCCTTCAAATTCATCGTTCGCTTCCATTTCGCCTAAAGCAATGTTTATTCGTTGAATAAGCATATCCGAGCCTTTAGCGGCTGCTATCGCATAGGACTGACCGACGGCGGTCATATCAAAATAATCTTCTTTATTCTTCACGTAATCCGTAAACCGTAAATTGTCCGTAACCAAACAATCGCATCCGAATTCCGTCAAATTTTCGGACGGTGTAATGTCGGTGCGGAGAGATACGATATATGCGTTAAACATTTCCTGATCTATCTTTACACAGTTTACGGTAATATCAAGCCCGCTTTCTCTTATAAAAGTTTTTACCAGAGAGTCGGTATTCATACCCTCGACGGTTCCTATATTTTTACCGTTCATAGCGTTTAGCGATTTGATTTTTTCCTCGGTCAAGCTGACAAGCCCGAGCGACGGGGTGAGATACGGCGTGGATAAGGCGACCCTTTTACCGTTGAGCTCGTTTGCCGTAAACCCCGCGATTATTAAATCGACTTTGTCGTTTTCAAGGTAATTCACCCTGTTTTCAGGCTCGACGATAACAAAAACCAATTTTTTCTTTGCCTCGTCATATGTGCAACCGAATATTTTCTGCGTTATGATAAAGGCTATGTCTATCTCATACCCTTCGTATTTCTGCGAATTTTCATTATATTCACACAGCCCGGGAAGAGACGGAATAATCCCGACACGCAATTTATCGGATTTAATTATATCCGAAAGGCTTTTTGAATTGTCGGTTTTACCGCAGGATAAAAAGCAAAACGATAAAAGCACCGTCAGTATTATTAAAATAAATGCTAATATTTTTTTCTTCATATTACTTAATTTCTCAAGCTTTGCAGCGGAGCGGGAATGCGTCCGCCGCGATGTATGAACTCTGCGCTCGATTGGGGATGCACGGCGATTACGGGAGCGGTGCCGAGCAGCCCGCCGAATTCCACGGTGTCCCCGACCTTTTTGCCGATGGCGGGTATTATTCTCACCGCAGTGGTTTTATTGTTGACAACTCCTATGGCCGCCTCGTCCGCGATAATCGCGGCTATGGTTTCCGCGGGCGTGTCGCCCGGAACCGCTATCATATCCAGCCCCACCGAGCATACGCAGGTCATCGCCTCAAGCTTGTCCAAGGCGAGAACACCCGCTTTGGCGGCGGCGATCATACCCTCGTCCTCCGAAACGGGTATAAAGGCGCCGGAAAGGCCTCCGACATGGGAGGACGCCATTATGCCGCCCTTTTTGACTGCGTCGTTGAGCAGAGCCAGAGCCGCCGTAGTACCATGTGTACCGCAGATTTCCAGCCCCATTTCCTCAAGGATTCGCGCCACGCTGTCCCCCACCGCGGGAGTCGGCGCAAGCGACAGATCGACTATGCCGAACTGCACACCAAGACGTTCCGACGCTTCCTTGGCGACTATCTGACCCATTCGGGTTATTTGAAATGCCGTTTTCTTGATCGTATCGGCGACAACGTCAAACGATTCGCCCTTGACCGATTGCAGCGCGTGATATACCACTCCCGGACCGGACACGCCAACGTTTATGACGCATTCGGGTTCGCCCACTCCGTGGAACGCTCCCGCCATAAAAGGATTATCCTCAACGGCGTTGGCGAATACCACGAATTTTGCGCAGCCCGAACAGCCCTTATCCTTGGATAAAAGCGCTATATTTTTAATTGTATATCCCATTTCGGCGACCGCGTCCATATCGATACCGGCGCGGGTGGACGCCACGTTCACACAGCCGCAGACTATATCGGTAACCGACAACGCTTCCGGAAGCGAAGCTATCAGCTTTCTGTCGCCGACGGTATAGCCCTTCTGAACAAGAGCGGAATACCCGCCTATAAAATCGACACCGCAGGTCTTTGCCGCTTTATCCATCGCTGTTGCGAACCGAACATAGTCGTCGGTTTCGCTCGCTTCCGCGACAAGAGATATCGGAGTGACCGAAATGCGTTTGTTTACAATGGGGATTCCGTATTCTCTTTCGATACATTCTGCTGTTTTTACAAGATTTTCCGCTTTACGCGTTATCTTGTCATATATGCGAGCACAGCTTTTTTCCGCGTCGGAATGCGCGCAGTCGCGCAGCGAAATGCCCATCGTAACCGTGCGAATATCGAGATGCTGACGGTCTATCATCTGAATGGTTTCTATAATATTGCCGATATTTATCATCGCCGATACCCCGGTCAGACGGTGTGCATCGCATCGAAAATATCCGTGCGCTGCAGCCTTATATTAAGCCCTCTGCCATCGCCGTACTGCTTGAGCAGGGACGATACCGTTTCCATATCCTTGCCGCTTGTGGAAATATCCACTATCATCATCATTGTAAAACAATCCTGCATGACTGTCTGACTTATGTCGAGAATATTTACGTCAAGCTCCGCGAGCTTGGTGCATACCCCGCCGATAATGCCTATTTGGTCATGTCCTATCACCGTAACGAGTGCTTTCATATTCGTATCCTTTGATTATTTTTTCTTTTCTGTCAATTTATTTAAAATAACGGTAACGCCGATAATGACGCAAACCACCGCGAAAATACCGACTATTCCGAACACAAGCTTATCCCATATTTCCAAAAAATATTCGGGATGAAAAGCGATGCTGCCCATTAACATAAATATCATTCCTTTATATAGAATTAAATTTAACTGAAGAAGGCTAAGATAAGCCCGCCGGCTACCACCGAGCAGATCTGCCCCGAAACATTGACGCCTATAGCATGCATCAAAAGAAAATTCTGATTGTCTTCCTTAAGCCCCATCTTATGCACGACCCGCGCCGACATGGGGAAGGCGGAAATACCGCATGCGCCTATCATGGGATTAATTTTATTCTTTGAAAAAAGGTTCAGGAACTTGGCGAACAGAACGCCGCCCACGGTATCGAAAATAAACGCCACCAGTCCGAGCCCGAGTATAAGCAGCGTTCCGCCGGAAAGGAACTTGTCCGCGGTCATTCTGGTTGCGATGGCAATGCCGAGGAATATGGTGACAAGGTTGGCGAGCACCTTCTGCGCCGTGTCGGAAAGCGAGTCGAGAACCCCGCATTCCCTGATTAAATTGCCGAACATCAAAAAGCCGACAAGCGATACGGATTTCGGGGATACAAGTCCCGTAATTACGGTAATGCATATCGGAAACAATATCTTTGTTGTTTTCGAAACCTCTTTCTGCACATAGGGCATTCTAATAAGACGCTCTTTTTTAGAGGTGAGCGCTTTTATTACGGGAGGCTGGATTATAGGCACTAGCGCCATATATGAATAGGCGGCGACCATTATCGCGCCGGTATAATTGGATTTGAGTATGTTGGAAACCACTATAGCCGTCGGTCCGTCCGCGGCGCCTATGGTTGCTATCGATGCCGCGTCCTTAATTTCAAAGAAAAGGGACGCCATACCGAGAGTAAAGAATATGCCGAACTGCGCCGCCGCGCCGAAAAGCATAAGCTTTGGGTTGGACAGCAACGGAGCGAAATCTATCATCGCGCCGATACCGATAAATAAAATAAGTGGGAAAAGCTCGTTGGCGATACCCGCGTTATAAAGAGTGTCGAGCGCTCCTTCCACATCGCCCTGCGTAATTGCTCCGGTCAGGGGAAGGTTCACCAGGATAGCTCCGAAACCCATGGGTAAAAGCAAAGACGGCTCCATGCCCTTTTTAACGGCAAGATAAATAAGCACTCCTCCGATAATCCACATGATGAGCATCTTACCCCAGTCCTGCCATTCCATCCCAAGAAACTGAGGTAGATATTCTGACAAAAAACCCATATTAATGTATCCTTTCGAGCATTTTTCCGTTATAATATATCCTCAATTTTGCTCAGTATAATATAACATTTTATAGAAAAAAATGCAATATGATAACTGTCATTTAACATATTGTTAACGAATAAACCGAAATGTTTATTAATGTTAATACAACCGGTTAATTTAATTTTACACAATAAAATCCGCCGTACCGTGACCGATGAATTTCCCGCGGATATTCGCGCCGACCTACGTACCGGAGCGGATTTGTAAATTTGTTGGCACGCTCTCGTGCTTCGTTGCTGCCATATAATCTTCGTTTTTTGATTAATACAACAAAAAATGCTTTTCGCATACGGCGAAAAGCTGCCTTACCTATTATTACTGCTTATTGCAAGGGTTAGGTAAGAGTGAAGAAATAAAATTCCGAAGACGCAGGTCTTCGGAATTTTGGTGGAGACGAGGGGGCTCGAACCCATGACCTCACGGATGTGAACCGTGCGCTCTGACCAACTGAGCTACGCCTCCGCGGCGCGTGTACGTATTATACACCCGCTCATATAAAAAATCAATAGAAAATTTAATTCAACGGAAAATTACGCCGTAAAATTTACTTCGCGCTCGT
>JAQVQF010000152.1:0-3509 GCA_028701715.1 Eubacteriales bacterium
GCCGCGCTGTGGGCGGCGGCACAGGCGGCGAAACGACCCGAAAACGCGAGAAAAATGATAGTGGTTCTGCTTGCGGACACCGGCGAAAGATACCTGTCGACACCCATGTTTTATGATTAAAAATATCCGCATCTTCCATAAACAAGATAAAAACAGTCAAAACCTACGTTCGGCGGTAAACATATACCGATATATTGTAAACCGCCGGGAAAGAAACGGTAAAAAAAATGAAAATATATGCCGATAACGCGGCGACGACAAAATTAAGCCGGGTGTCCAAAGAAGCAATGCTGCCTTATTTTGATACTATTTACGGGAATCCGTCCTCCCTTTATTCGGCGGGACAGGAAGCCGCGGAGGCGATAAACCGGGCAAGACAAATAATCGCAAAAAAATTAAACTGCGAACCGCGGGAAATATATTTTACCTCCGGCGGCAGCGAAGCCGATAATCAGGCGATTATTTCTGCCGCGCAAATCGGCGCAAGGCAAAATAAGCGGCATATAGTTTCTACGGCGTTTGAACACCACGCGGTGCTTCATATCCTTGAAAAGCTGAAAAAACAGGGCTATGAAATAACCCTGCTTGATGTGCATGAAAACGGAATTGTTATGCCGGATGAGGTGGCGGCCGCAATCCGCGACGACACCTGCCTTGTGACTGTCATGTATGCGAACAACGAAATCGGAACCATCCAGCCGATTGCGGAAATCGGCGCCATATGCGGCGCAAAAGGCGTTTTATTCCATACCGACGCGGTTCAGGCGGCGGGTCATGTGTATATAGATGTAAAAGCGCAGCATATTGATATGCTGTCGCTGTCGGCACATAAATTTCACGGGCCGAAAGGCGCCGGAGTTTTATATGCAAAAAAGGGCATATTTCTGACAAATATCATTGAAGGCGGCGCGCAGGAACGCGGAAAGCGGGGCGGAACCGAAAACGTACCGGCTATAATGGGCATGGCGGCGGCGTTTGAGGAAGCCTGCGCTAAAATCGACGGAAATACGCAAAAGCTAACCGCTCTGCGTGACAAAATAACCGAAGGATTGTTGAAAATACCCCATTCCGTCCTCAACGGGGATTCCGCCCGACGGCTGCCCGGCAATGTAAATGTATGTTTTGAGGGGATCGAAGGCGAATCGCTGTTGCTCTACCTTGACGCGCAAGGGATAATGGCTTCATCCGGTTCGGCGTGCACTTCCGGTTCCCTTGACCCCAGCCATGTACTGCTTGCCATAGGCAGACCGCATGAAATCGCCCACGGCTCCCTTAGGCTGTCGCTCAGCGAAGAAAACACACATGAGGAAGCGGAATATATAACAGAAAAAGTCGCGGAGGTTGTGGAGCATTTAAGGAGCATGTCTCCCGTATGGAGAGACTTGAAAGAAGGGAAAAAAAGCTATGTTATACAGTGAAAAAGTAATGGATCATTTCATGCATCCCCGTAATGTGGGAATTATAGAGAACGCGGACGGTGTCGGCGAGGTCGGCAATGCCAAATGCGGGGATATAATGAAAATATATCTTAAAATTGAAAATGATATTATAAGCGAAGTTAAATTCGAAACCTTCGGCTGCGGCTCCGCCATCGCCTCAAGCTCGATGGCGACCGAGATGATTAAGGGCAAGCCCATATCCGAAGCGCTGTCCCTTACCAACAAAGCCGTTGCCGAAGCGCTTGACGGCTTGCCGCCTCATAAAATGCACTGCTCTGTGCTCGCAGAGGAAGCGGTAAAATCGGCTGTTGAGGACTATTATAAAAGAAACGGTATAAATTACGATAAAAGCAAATTTCCGGACTGCGAATCCTGCGATTATTGCTCGGAAGGCAAATGTAAATGACTATTCGTGAGATGCAGGATGAAATTATACGCCTTAAAAAAGAAAACGATATTTGCATTCTCGCGCACGCATACCAAACCCGCGATATTACGGAAGTAGCCGATTATACGGGAGATTCTTTCGGGCTGAGCTGTCAGGCGACGCTTGCTCCTCAAAAAACGGTGCTTATGTGCGGCGTCAGGTTTATGGCGGAAACCGTAAAAATACTGTCCCGGGATAAAAAAGTACTGCTTTCCCATTCAGACGCAGGCTGCCCCATGGCAGACCAAACGGACGGAGAGCTTATATCGCAGATGAAGAGGATGAATCCCAGTTATGCGGTGGTCGCTTATATAAATACAACCGCCGAGACCAAAACCGTCTGCGACGTTTGCGTCACCTCGTCCTCGGCTGTTAAAATAATCGGCAGGATGAAGGAAAAAGATATAATCTTCGTCCCCGACAGTAATCTCGGCGCTTATGTCGCAAGCCGGCTTCCCGAAAAAAACATAATGCTTGTCCGGGGAGGCTGTCCCACTCATCTGCGTATGACAACCGCCGATGTTAAGCGGGCGCGTGTATTGCACCCGGACGCATTGCTTTTGGTTCATCCCGAATGCTTACCCGCGGTTGCCGAAAAAGCGGATTATATAGGCAGTACCACCGGGATTATTGAGTATGCCAAAAATAGCGTGAACGAGGAATTTATAATCGGTACCGAAAACAGCATCGTACAGCATTTGCAGTTCGAAAACCCCGAAAAGCGGTTCTACCCGCTTTCCAAAGACTGTGTTTGCCATAATATGCGTCTGACCACGCTTTCGCACGTTTATTCCGCCGTGAGCCTCGCGGGCGGAGAGGAAATTAAGCTCGAAGATGAAACGATACAAAAAGCGCGCCGCTGTATTGACGAAATGCTGAGGTTGGGCACATAAGAGTATTTTATATTAAGGCAATGTTTAAAAACTGCGATTGAAGCGTATAAAAAATTTAAACGGCTTGATATGTTCCGCCAAAGCGGTTTTACAATTGTAAATATATTAATGAATGTCTTTCCATAAACGTAGAGCCTTATGCTCGCCTGTATGATTACATAACCGATTATATGCTTTAATGCTTTAATGCTTTAAATATAAAACCCGCCATTTTTACATGACGTGTTTTAATATGTGAATTATTTCTTTTCGCTCATCAGCTTGCCCATGGCCTGGATTATACCTACATAATCGGGCATTTCCGCTCCGGCGTTGGTGGCTTTTATCATTTCGATGATAAAACCATTCAAAGAACTGGCGTTCGCCGGTTTAATGTCATCATAAACTTTTCCATAAAACTCAATCAGCTTCTGGCTGGTGGTTTCGCGGCAGCGGACTATGTCGCGCAGACCTTCCGCTCTTGTTACTATCCCAAGCGGCGACATCATGTTTTGCGGGAGATTTTCGGGAAGTGAAATATCCTCATACTGACCGATTTTTTCAATCACTGAATTCAGATACTCGGAATCCTTCCTGATACCCTCTATCTGCGAAAGGATATACTCCACGGTTATATCGGCTTTTGATATGTTTTGAGCTGCGTTCAGTTCGGGAACTATATAATTATTGTCCATTTTAAAATCCTCCAGATTTTTATCCGGCGGACACGCAAGGCAGATCGTTCTTTCGTCCACGTAGCGTGCCCTGCCT
>JAQVQF010000152.1:3609-5404 GCA_028701715.1 Eubacteriales bacterium
CCCTGCCTCTCTCCGAGCAATATTCAATTACCGGATATACGTTTTTTATTATGGGTGTCTTCCCCTTATCCGAAAATTATTCTAACATAAACTATATAATTTGTCAATATTTATCCGAACCTTTTCAGCCTCAGCGCATTAAGGCACACGCACACCGACGAAAACGACATCGCGGCGGCGGCATAGACGGGAGTGAGCGAAATGCCGGCAAAAGCGAATACCCCGGCGGCGAGGGGAATGCCCAGACAGTTATATATAAGCGCCCAGAAAAGGTTTTCTTTGATATTCTTCATAACCGAGGCGGAAAGCCTGACAGCGGTGTCGGCGGCCATAAGATCGTTTTTTGACAGCACCACATCCGCGGAATCTATCGCCACATAGGTCCCCGCGCCTATCGCCATACCCACGTCGGCACAGGTGAGCGCCGGAGCGTCGTTGACGCCGTCGCCTATCATTATCACTTTTTTGCCCTCTTTGCGGAGAGAGGAAATCACTTCCTCTTTACCTCCGGGAAGCACTCCGGCTTTATAATCTATGCCGAGCCTGCCCGCCAGCGCGGAGGCGGAGCTTTCGCTGTCGCCCGTCACCATCAGGACCTTCATTTTATGCTTAAGGGCGTTTATAGCTTCCGCTGATGAAGCTCTCACCCTGTCTTCCGTTTCAATAATTCCTATAAACCTTTCGCCGCTTGAAACATAAACCGCCGTTTTGCCCGCTTCGGGTACAATATCCCCCGATACATCAACGCCGTTTTCGGTCATAAACGCTCTGTTCCCCGCCGTGCAGTATTCGCCGTCAATGAATCCCGCCGCGCCCTTGCCGGGAACATATACAATATCCTCCCCGGTCGGTACGCCCACGCCGATTTCGCCTGCTTTGGCGGTTATCGCCTGCGCCAGCGGATGGGTTGACACGCTCTCAAGGCACGCCGCGACGGCAAACAATTCGTTTTCCGTGCCGTTTACTGCTTTATATCCGCTGACCGCGGGCTTGCCTTCCGTGATGGTTCCCGTTTTATCGAGCACCGCCGTGTCGCATTTGCCAAGTATCTCTATCGCTTCCGCCGATTTGAACAGCACACCGAATTCCGCGCCTCTGCCCGTGCCCGCCATGACCGATATGGGTGTGGCAAGTCCGAGCGCGCATGGGCAGGAAATGACCAGCACCGATACCGCGTTCCTGAATGCGGCGGAATAATCGCCAGCGATTATCCATGCGAGCGCCGTAATAACCGATATGCCCAATACGGCGGGTACAAAATACAACGATATTTTGTCCGCCAGTCTGGCGATGGGTGGCTTGGAATTTCCGGCCTGCTCCACAAGGCGGACGATTTCCGCCAGTATCGTATCCTCGCCCACCTTTTCCGCGCGGTATTCGAATGCGCCGGAAATGTTTTTTGACGACGTAAGCACCGAATCGCCGATTGTTTTATATACAGGCTCGTGCTCTCCCGTTATGGAGGATACGTCAAGCTCCGTTTTACCAGATATAACAATGCCGTCGGCCGCGAGCGATTCCCCCGACTTGACGGCTATAATGTCGCCTTTTTTTATATCCTCCGCTCTTATTTGAAGGTAATCGTCCCCGCGCTTCACCGTCACGATTTTAGGTGAAAGATCGAGCAAACGCGTCACCGAGGTGTTTGTGGAACGCTTGGAACGCGCCTCGAGCAGCTTGCCCAATGTTACAAGAGTAAGAATTGTTGCCGCCGATTCAAAATACAGCATGCTTTCATGATCTGAAAACACCGCGGCTGCCGAATATACAAGCGAAGCGGTACAGCCTAACGCCA
>JAQVQF010000010.1 GCA_028701715.1 Eubacteriales bacterium
CCAACATTTATTATAGAGCCCTTAAAAACCGCCGGTTAAAACCGGCGGTTTTAATATTATAAATAAACGGTAAACGGTAAACGGTAAACAGTATTATTTATCCTCGTATGCGGAAGGCTTTAAAACGCCAATATAAGGCAGGTTCCTGTAGCTTTCGGAAAAATCAAGCCCATAACCGACAACAAAATCATTGGGTATGGTGATGCCGACATAATCCGCTTTTATATCCGCCATGCGGCGTTCGGGCTTGTCCAGCAGCGTACAGATTTTTAAGCTTTTAGCTCCGCGTGAAAGCAGCAGATTTTTCAAATGGTACAATGTATTGCCCGAATCGATAATATCCTCCACAATAAGGACATCATAATCGCACACGGGCTGCCTTAAGTCAAGCTCGATATTGATTTTTCCGGATGAAGCGGAGGATTCGCCGTATGAGGAAACGCGCATAAAATCTATATGACAGTTCAGATCAATATGCCGCATAAGGTCGGACATAAACACCACACAGCCTTTGAGTATGCCCACAAGCAGCGGATTTTTATCTTTATATTCACGGGTAAGCAGAGCGCCGAGTTCTTTTACGCTTCTTTTTATTTCGTTTTCGCTTACCAAAATCTTTTCTATATTACTTTCTATATCGGACATATTGACCCCCGGATTTGTTTTAGTACATTTTACTACAATATTTAGTGTTTGTCAACATTATGCTGTAGAATTTGGAGATTTTTATCAAACAGGCGAAAAAACATTGATTTTTTAGTCAAAATAGTGTAAAATGACAGCGTTATTAAAATGGGTAAGAACGGGATGTTTTTATTCGGAAAGGATGAATAATGTTTCTACAAACGCTATTGGACTCCGTCGATACGTTTCCGGGGTCAGGGTATGAAAAACTTGCGGAGAACGCAACATTGCTTGACCGTCTCTTATACGGCTTGAAAATTTGCGCCATAGGGATGACGGTTGTGTTCCTCGTATTGTTTATTCTCTTCATTGTTTTATATTGTTTCAAGCTCTATTATAATGCCGGTCAGAAGAAAATTTCATCGGCAAAGGATATTCCGGTCGACAATGTGCCCGTTTCTTCGGCGGCGCCGGACGATGAAGAAACCGTTGCGATACTGGCAACCGCGGCAATATCGGCATCAAGAAACGATAAGGAAGCCGCCTTTAAGGTTATTTCCATTAAGAAAATTAAATAAGGAGTTATAAAAATGAAAAAATATATCATAACCGTTAACGGTACTAAATATGAAGTGGCGGTAGAGGAAGCCGATCCCAACGCGACCTATGTTCCCGCCGAAACAAAAAAGGAAGAACCCAAGTCGGCACCTGCGGTCAAAGCCGAACCCGCGGCGGCTCCTGTTCAGAAATCCGCTCCCGCGGCATCCGCCGACGGTGCAAAGGTTAACGCTCCGCTTCCCGGAAACATTTTAAAGGTTAATTTTTCCGTGGGCGACACCTGTAAAAAAGGCGATGTCCTCTGTATTCTTGAAGCGATGAAAATGGAAAACGAAGTAATAGCTCCCTGCGACGGCAAGATTGCTTCCGCGGTGAGTAAGGGCGCTACGGTCAACACAGGCGATCAGCTTTTCGTTATAGCTTAAACGGCGTACCTTCTATTATTATTGAAAAGGTGGTTTAGCTTTGGATTTTATAAAAGAAATAGGCAGTATTTTCAGCTCTTCCGGCTTCGGCGACGTGACTCATAAAGAGCTTATAATGTATGTTATTGTTGCCGTGCTGTTTTATCTGGCTATTGTCAAGAAGTTTGAGCCTCTGCTCCTTCTGCCGATAGCTTTCGGTATGCTCCTCGCCAATCTTCCTCTCGGCGAAGTATATCATTCGGACATATTTTTAAACAAAGAGGGAATTGATTGGAAAGCTCTGGCGCATGACGGCGGATTGCTCGATTATCTGTATTTGGGCGTCAAGCTCGGTATTTATCCTCCGCTCATTTTCATGGGCGTGGGCGCCATGACCGATTTTTCTCCGCTGATAGCCAACCCCAAGTCAATTCTGCTCGGCGCTGCCGCGCAGTTCGGCGTATTTGTCGCCTTTATAGGTGCTCTGCTCATCGGCTTCACGGTTGCGGAAGCGGCTTCCATAGGTATCCTCGGCGGCGCGTACGGACCTACGGCGATATACGTAACAAAAACACTTGCTCCGCGGCTTCTTCCTGCGATAGCGATAGCTGCATATTCGTATATGGCGCTCGTTCCGTTTGTTCAGCCTCCCATTATGAAGGCCTTCACAAGCAAAAAGAACAGAGCGATCGTCATGGACCAGCTCCGTCCCGTATCTAAGGGCGAACAGGTTGTGTTCCCGATAGTTGTAACGCTTATCACCTGTCTTATTCTTCCCGCGGCTACCCCTCTTGTGGGTATGCTTATGCTGGGCAACCTTTTTAAGGTCAGCGGCGTTACCGAACGTCTTTCCAAAACCGCGGGAAATGAGCTTATAAACATACTCACGATTTTACTCGGCGTTTCCGTCGGCGCCACCTGCAACGCCGAAAACTTTTTAAAAGCCGAGACGCTTTATATAATAGGTCTCGGACTCTGCGCTTTCGCTTTTGCGACCTTCGGCGGTATTATTTTCGGCAATTTTATGTGCTGGATAACCAAGGGTAAAATTAATCCTCTTATCGGCTCGGCCGGTGTTTCCGCCGTTCCTATGGCGGCTCGCGTGGTGCAGGTTGTCGGACAAAAGGAAAATCCTTCCAACTTTTTACTTATGCACGCAATGGGCCCGAATGTTGCCGGCGTTATCGGTTCGGCCGTCGCCGCCGGCGTATTCCTGTCGCTGTTCCAGTGATGAGCGATTGTTTATTAAAAGGAGAATAATCTAATGGCAAAAGTTAAAATAACCGAAACCGTTCTGCGCGATTCCCATCAGTCGCTTATCGCGACAAGGATGACCACGGAGGAAATGCTTCCGATACTCCAAGCAATTGATGAAGTCGGTTATCATTCCCTTGAAGCATGGGGCGGAGCGACCTTCGATTCCTGCCTTCGTTTCCTTAACGAGGACCCCTGGGAAAGACTCCGCACTATAAGAAATAATGTAAAGAACACCAAGCTGCAAATGCTTTTCAGAGGACAGAACATCCTCGGATACCGTCATTACGCGGACGACGTTGTGGAATATTTCGTACAAAAATCCATCGCAAACGGTATCGATATTATTAGAATTTTTGACGCTCTCAATGACCTCAGAAACCTTAAAACCGCCATCAACGCCACAAAAAAGGAAGGCGGACACGTTCAGGCGGCAATGTCCTATACAACGGGACCCGTTTTCGGCAACGAATATTTCGCCAATTATGCGAAAGAGCTTGAGGATATGGGCGCGGATTCCATCTGCATTAAGGATATGGCGGGGCTTCTCAAGCCCTATGACGCGTATGACCTTGTAAAAGCAATTAAATCCAAGGTTAAGCTTCCCGTACAGCTTCATACCCATTATACCGCGGGGCTTGCCTCCATGACCGTTCTCAAGGCCATAGAAGCCGGCGTGGATATAATCGATACCGCTATTTCCCCCATGGCGCTCGGTACCTCACAGCCCCCCACGGAACCCATCGTCGCCACACTTCAGGGAACGCCCTTTGACACCGGACTTGACCTCAACAAGCTCGACGTTGTGTCAAAATATTTCGACACGCTGAGAGAAAAATATTTAAAGTCCGGACTTCTCGACCCCAAGGTTATGGACGTCAACATCAACGCGCTGCTTTATCAGGTTCCCGGCGGAATGCTTTCCAATCTTGTTTCCCAGCTTAAGCAGGCGGGCAAGATCGACAAGCTCCAGGCGGTGCTTGAGGAAGTTCCCCGCGTGAGAGAGGAAGTCGGTTATCCTCCGCTCGTAACACCCACCTCACAGATAGTCGGAACACAGGCCGTATTTAACGTCCTTACCGGCGAAAGATACAAATCCGTGACCAAGGAATTCAAAGCCATGGTTAAAGGCGAATACGGTAAAACTCCTGCGCCTATTTCCAAGGAAATAACCAAAAAAATTATCGGCGACGAGCCTGTTATAAGCCACCGTCCGGCGGACGATATCAAGCCCGAGCTGGATACCCTCCGCAAGGCCGCCGCTAAGTATATCGAACAGGACGAGGACGTGCTTACCTTCGCGCTCTTTGAGCAGGTTGCCACCAAATTCTTTGAAAACCGCTCCATAAGAAATATCTCCAAGGACGAAGCTAAATACTACGTCAACATCCGCGAAATCAACTAAACGCAAACGTTAAACGTTTAACGCTTAACAATACAATTTAATACGGGGTGCTTTAACAAGCTGAGATCATACCCGATGAACCTGTACGGATAATGCCGGCGTAGGGACAATAATGCATTGTATCATATTCGACGCCGCTTATCATAATATAAGCGGCGTTTTATTTTTATATCGCTAATATTCAAATATAAGGAGATTTATAACATGAAAAACAGGAAATTGTTCGTTTTAACGGAATGCTCTCTTATGGTCGCTCTGGCGACGGTGCTCTCGTTCTGCAAGGTGTACGAAGCGCCGCTCGGCGGAGCCGTGACGCTGCTTTCCATGCTGCCGATTATTTTCATATCGTTCAAGCACGGTATTGCATGGGGGCTCGGTTCGGGCTTTGTTTACAGCATAACGCAGCTTATATTCGGCATGAGCGTGCTTGCGTATGTACCGACCGCCTTGGGTGTTATCGGCAGCGTGCTGTTCGATTATATCATACCGTTTACGCTGCTCGGCATCGCCGGTATAACCATGCTGTCAGTACCCGAAAAAAAATCAAGCGTATTTGCCGCGGTTGTCGGAGGAACTCTGCTGGCAATAACCCTGCGTTTTACCTGTCATCTTTTCTCCGGAGCGGTGATATGGTACGAAATCACAAAGCAGGGCGAATGGAATGATTACGTTTTTAAGTACGGCATGTGGACATATTCGTTTATTTACAATATATCCTATCTCGGACCCGACGGAGCGCTTGCTCTTATCGCGTCACCCGTAATAATCAGGCTTATGAACATACCGTTTTTCGGAAAAAAATCGTATTAACAAGAAGGTCTTTTAAGGGTAAATGTCGGTCTGATACTTGACAATCCTTTTATTTCATGGTAGTATTCCATAAAGGAAGGAGCAGTGCCATGAATAATGTGATATTACCGGAAAAAAACGCCGACGACCTTGTAATCGGCTCGGCAAAAACCGAATTCAACGCTTTATTTAAAACAGAAGAGACCGATTATAAAATAATCCTGCTCGAAAAGCATCTTATGGAATCGCGCGACGAGTATAACAAGCTCAAGGAAGAAGAGCTGGCGCTCAGGGCGAAGCAGACAGAGCTTGTTGAAAAAATGGAAGAAAGCTTTGAAAAAACAAAAAAGGTTGACGAAATTCTGGCTCAGAGCATTTCTGAAAAAATAGACGTCATCAAAACGGAAATGTTCGACGAATGGAAGGAAACCGTTAAGGAATCCATAATCGCATCCGTGTCGGAATTAACCGAACAAAAGCTGAAGGAATATAACACGATATATGAGCAGCAGAACCTCGTTATAGAAAATCAGGCGAAAAAATTCAGGAATATAATAATTTCCACCCGTATAATGCGCTTTATGTGCTATACGATATGCTTTGTTGCCACGCTTGTGCTGCTGTTTATCCCCATCGCCACCTATCTTGTAAAGGATATTAAGGCGTTTCTTGAGGATCCTTCGGTATGGGGAGGAGTTGTTCTCTTCACCTCGGTCGTTTTACTCGCGCTCGCTCTGGCGCTTGCCATACTGCTCAGAAAAAGGGTATCAAAAGAATAATGGCTTACAATATTTTAACCTATGATGTACCGCAATGGGAAGGCGTTCCGAAAGCATACATAAATTCATATGTCTGGGGCGGGGAATACATTCCCGTTTCCTACGGACAGATTATTCTGATCCGAGGCAAAGGCTTCGCCGTCAGGTTGACCTCGTTTGAAAACGAAACGAAAGCGGTTTATACGAATTATAACGATCCCGTTTATAAGGACAGCTGTCTTGAATTTTTCGTTTCGTTCAATAACGCCACGCCGCTTTATATGAATTTTGAGACTAATTCCAACGGCGCATTTCTCGCCGCCGTACGGACGGAACGTAAAAGCAAAACGCCGATTGACCGTATAATCGACATTAATGAAATTAAAATCAAAGGCGTAAGGGAAGGGGACGGGTGGTATGTAGAATACCTGCTTTCTTTCGCGGTTATAGAAAAGCTTTTCGGTGTCGGCGCCGACATTTTCCAACCGGGATATTGCTTCAAGGGGAATTTTTATAAATGCGGTGACGAAACCGCTGTTCCTCATTACGGATCGTACTATCCGATCAACCTTCCGTCGCCGGATTTTCACTGCCCGGAATTTTTCGGCGGCTTTATAATCGTATAATTTTTCATATAATTTTTTGTAAAATTTAAGACCGCTCTTTTTCCAAATAAGGCTTGACAAGCCGTAATAATTGTGTTATAATTCCCTTCGCTGTGAAAAAAGCGGCTTGGAAAGATGGCTGAGCTGGTCTAAGGCGCACGACTGGAAATCGTGTGACGGCTAATAACCGTCCCAGGGTTCGAATCCCTGTCTTTCCGCCAAAATTAAAAGAGCAGTCGTTACTATTAAACGGCTGCTCTTTTTTATGCAAGCCGAAACTCATGAGTCTGAATAACATAAATGAAAAACCAAATAATCCACCCAAACAATAAATCAAATATATCTCCGGTATGATAAGCGCAGTATTATGTACCGGGTATTTTTATTATATTCCATCTTATATTGACAAAAAAGAAGACATAAAGTATAATATTATCAATATTATTCAAGCGTAACGCTCGTATATGCAAAGGACGGTAAAAGATGAACGATTTGTTCTATAAAATCAAAAATTATTTTTTCAATAACAGCACCATTATTAAAAAATTCTGGATCAACCAGTTCGCGTCCTCGTTGCTGGGTATTATGATAACCTGGCCGGTAAGAATATATGCCGAAAAGCATCCGTCCTTGGGATCCGTACCCGAATTGGCGGCTCTGCTGTTCTGCGGCGGGTTTTTCTGCTTTTTGATTTATGATATTATGTACGAGGCGGGAAGCAAGGATTGTGTACGAATCAACCATCAAAACGTCGTTTATGACCCTTTCAAAGCGTTGAAACTAATTATGTTTTCTTATATCCCAACCATATTTTTTACCGTGCTCGGCGTAATCTTTTTCGTATTCGGCTTCGGCGACGGCTTCGCCGTAATCAGCTTGATTATGAATATTGTCATCCATGCGATGTATGTAGGCTTTTTCTTCATGCTGCCGGTCAATATAAACATCCTCGCTTTCCCGATATCCATTCTTATAACCGTTATCTTCGGCTGTTTGGCTTACTATCTCGGAGTGCGTGACAAAACCCTGCGCGGAGTTTTCGGCATAAAAGTAAATACAAAAAAAGAATAACGCCGTTTTATTCCGCATATATTCGTTGCGGGGTGTATAACACGGTGTTGACGGAAAATAAAAGCATAAAATTATATGTAATACTGTTTTTTCTCTTTATTTTGTTGCTTATCGGTTATTTTTGTGTCGCTTCTTTTATAACCTCTTTCGGCTACACTCAGGCATATAACGCCAAGGTTTTTGAAAAAACGGTATTCACTTCAGAAACCCTGTCGGAAAAAATCACAGTTATTATTGATCCCGGTCACGGAGGAGAAGATCCCGGTGCCGTGGACAACGGCATGATTGAAAAAACATTAAATCTTGAAATTGCCTTTAAGCTCAACGATTTTTTAAAGCTGTCATCCTGCGATACGGTTATGACGCGTACCGGGGATGTATTGCTTTATGAAGCGGGGCAGGAGGAAAGAAAAAAATTCTACGATCTGAGAAACAGACTCGCTGTCGCCGAAAGCTTTCCGAACGGTATATATGTGGGTATACACATGAATAAATTTCCCATTGAAAAATACCACGGCTTACAGACCTTTTATTCAGACAACAACGATAAAAGCCGCATACTGGCGTCATTGGTGCAGGAATCCTGCAGAATGGCCGATCCCGCCAATACACGCCTTATAAAGCCCGACGGGAATACGATATTTATACTCGAAAATATAAAAATACCGGCGATACTGATAGAATGCGGATTTTTGTCAAATCCCGGTGAGGCGGCAAAGCTGGCGGACGAAAAATATCAGTCAAGACTTGCTTTTCTTATATTCTGCGGAATAGAACAATATACGGGAAATGCGGAATAAAAAGCTTTCGCGTTTTCCCATAAGGATATGATAAATTAAATGAAAACAAATTATGTCTGCATAAACTGCGGCGCAACATATTCCAAATGGTTCGGCAGATGTCCGGACTGCGGCGAATGGAATTCTTTTAAAGAGGCCGCGGAGGAAACCGATAGTAAAAAATCTTCCGTCGCCATTAAAAAAGAAAAAAGCCGTATTTTAAACGGCGAATCGAAAGCCTGCAGGCTCAGCGCAATCAACCGTCCCGAAAAGATAAGGTATTCCACCGGCATGAACGAGTTCGACAGAGTGCTGGGCGGCGGAATCGTAAGAGGCTCGGTCGTATTGCTTGCGGGCGAACCGGGGATAGGGAAGTCGACGCTGCTTTTACAAATATGCTCGTATTTGGGGGAAAACAATAAAATCCTGTATATAAGCGGCGAGGAATCTCCGTCGCAGCTGAAGCTGAGAGCGTCGCGCACAGGAGTGAATACGGAAAATCTGCTTGTGCTTTGCGAAACCAACATTACAAAAATAATACCGGAAATAATGGGGAATTCACCGGATATTGTTTTTGTGGATTCTATTCAAACAATATACGACGAAGACCTTAATCCGTCGCCCGGCAGCGTAACACAGGTTAAAGCGGCGGCGTTGGCGTTTATAGAAGCGGCGAAAAGCAATGAAATATCAATTATAATGGTCGGACACGTCAACAAGGACGGCGGCATCGCGGGTCCCAAGGTGCTTGAGCATATGGTGGACGCGGTGCTGTATTTCGAAGGAGACAGGCTCCACGCCTACAGAATTATACGCAGCATCAAAAACAGATTCGGTTCAACAAACGAAATCGGTGTTTTTGAAATGGGCGACAACGGTTTGAACGAAATCCCCAATCCTTCGGAAATGCTTATCGCGGAACGTCCGGACCATGTTCCGGGTTCCTGCGCCGTTTGCGTCATGGAAGGATCCAGACCGATAATCGCGGAAGTGCAGGCGCTTGCCGTGCAGACGGTTTTCCCGGCTCCCCGCAGACTGGCTACCGGTCTGGATTACAACAGGATTAATCTTATATTGGCTGTGCTTGAAAAGAGGCTCGGACTGAGGTTCGGCGTTAATGATATATACGTCAATGTTGCCGGCGGGCTGGAGCTGCGTGAGCCTTCCAGCGACCTTGCCGTTGCGATGGCTCTTATATCCTCCTTCAAGAATACTGAAATTCCCAAGGAATATATCGCTTTCGGCGAGATCGGGCTTGCAGGCGAATGCCGTACTGTCACAAACGCCGAGATCAGAATAAACGAAGCCCAAAGGCTGGGCTTTAAAAACATTATCGTGCCTTATAAAACCGTCTCACGGCTTAAGAAAAAGTATTCTGATGTCGAGATTCATCCGGTGAGGTCGGTTTTTGAGCTTCTGCGGATAATCTGCGGATAGAATATACACAGGGAAGCGCCGATGCCGAGGTGTGGCCGATATAGCAGTTGTCCTTAACGCATTCTCCGTTTTTTTGGAATATACATTTTTCAGTGCAATTGATCAGCATATCGATTACCTCTCTTTATGAAGTTATTTTATACATAAATTAATATATTATTCATATAAGCTTAACGGATGAAAAATGGAATTTGTAAAACCCAATCTTCCCGTAAGAAAAGTAAAAAAGCTGTTTGTGTCGCAGCTGACAGACAAGGTCATATATAATACTCTTATAAATTTCGGTACAGAGCCGGTTTTTCTGAAGCCTTCCGTAAATTTGCATTCGGAGCTAAGGTTTCATCCGGATATACTGGTTTTCAACATCGGCGAGGGTGTTTGGCTTTGCGAAAAAGAAAACGAATATATGTTCGATTTTTGTAAATTCGTTGAAGCGGGGAATTTACTTTCGGACGGTTATCCCAACGATTGTATCCTTAACATGGTTTCTGTCGGAAAATGTCTTATTTGCGGTAAACACAAAAACGGATATAACGACAAAAAGCTGTTACAAGGCTTTGATAAGGTAATTCATGTAAAGCAAGGCTATGCGAAATGCTCAACCGTGGTGCTTGACGAAGAATCATTTATAACCGGCGATCCGTCCGTTTATAAGGCTCTGAAAGCGAATAAATATAACGCGTTGAAGGTAACGAACAAAGGCATTTTATTAAACGGTTTTTCAAACGGTTTTATCGGCGGCTGCTGCGGAAAGCTTGACAAAAATATTCTTGCGTTTACGGGTAAAATCGAAAACCATACGGATTATAAAAACATAAAGGATTTTTGCGGTAACATCGGAATAGATATATTATCATTATCTGATAAAATGTTGTATGATTACGGCGGTCTGCTTCCGGTGACGCAAATTCCCAAATAAGCACATAATTTATATAAACACTTCCCTCTATTATCTAAAATTTCTATTTTGTCTAATTAGCCATATTACAAACAGGGGACTTACGCATAAGCATATGCTTACACTTATGCTTATACTTACACATGTTCCCTCAGGAGGTTTTATCAATGAAAAGTAAACTAAAGGTAGCTGTCGCCGGACTCGGCTCAAGGGGCTACGACACCTACGCCCTTATCACGAAGAAATTCCCGGAAGATATCGAAATAACGGCCGTCGCGGATGCCCGAAATGAGCGTATCGAGGAATTTAAAAGAAATTTCGATATATCCGACGAGCGCTGCTTTAAATCCACGGACGAATTGCTTTCGCATGAAAAGCTTGCCGACGTGCTTTTTATATGTACCCTCGACAGAATGCATTACGGCGAGGCCATGACCGCTCTCGGTAAGGGCTACGATATTCTGCTTGAAAAACCAATATCAACAAACGCCAAGGAATGCCGCGACATTGCCGAAGCCGCCAACCGTTTGGGACGCAAGGTGGTCGTTTGCCATGTGCTGCGCTACACCGTTTTTTATCAGAAGATAAAAGAAATAATATCCTCCGGCGTTATCGGCGACATCGTTTCAATTCAAGCGATAGAGCGTGTCTGCTACTGGCACCAGGCGCACAGCTTTGTACGCGGCAACTGGCGCAATTCCGAAACCACAAGCCCGATGATTCTTCAGAAATGCTGCCATGATATGGATATTTATCTTTGGCTTGCCGGCAAGCGCTGTAAAGCAGTTACCTCCTTCGGCGCTCTTTCTTATTTCAGAAAAGAAAATTCCCCGGAAGGCGCTTCCGAACGCTGCACAAACAAGTGTTCGATATATGATACCTGCGTCTATAATCCCTATAAATTCTACGGCGACATGATAAAAAGAAACGATTTCGGCTGGCCGTTAAATGTGGTATGCGCGAAGAAAGACATAAACGAGCTTAACAAAGCTCTCGAAAATGATCAGTACGGTAAATGCGTGTTCAATACCGACAACAATGTGGTAGATCATCAGGTGGTTAACCTGCTTTTGGAAGGCGACTCAACGATAAGTTTCACCATGTCGGCGTTCACCGCGAAGCCGGGCAGGAATATGCAGATAATGGGCACAAAGGGCAACATTGAAGCCTCAATGGATGAAAATAAAATAACCGTTGAGGTTTTCGGCAAAGAACCGGAACATATTGACGTTAAGCTGCTGACCGACGATTTTTCCGGTCACGGCGGCGGCGACGGCAGGATGATGAACGATTTGATACAACTTGTCAGATTAGGCAAAACAAATCCGAGCGTTACCACCATTGACCGCTCCGTCGAAAGTCATTATGTCGCTTTGGCGGCGGAGGAATCACGCCTTGACGGCGGAAGGGTTATTGAGCTTGAGGATTACATAAAAAATATCAAGTAAAAGCTAAAAATTAAAAGCAAAGGCATAAGCGAAAAAACAACCGTCACTTCCCTTTCAAAACGTAAAAAACCGGCCGATTTATGTCAGCCGGTTTATTTTTTTACATTCGCTTTGCCGTTTTTATTTTGAAATTCTGACGAGCGAGGTGCTTAAGCAATCGAGTATAAATGAAACGTCGAAGGTCATTTTCGCCGCCAAATCACCGTTTGAGCAGGTGTTCATCCGGTCTTTTAATTCCGCAAGAGCGGCAATCGCCGCTTCGCAATAAGCAATTTTCTGTTCGTTTGTCGAATTATCGAGATCAAACGCTTCCGCGTCGTTTAAAATCACCGATACTTTTCCCTTGATATCCGTCAGGAATTGTTCCTGCTCGGGCGCAAGATAAGCATATGCATTGTCCGCGTTTTCCAAAAGCCTTGAGGCATAGGCTGCGACCGTCAGTGACAGCTTGTCGGTTTGCACGCTCTTTTTGGAATATATTCCGGCTTTTAAGGCGTCGAAATAATTTTCCTCATGCGAGATAAGACTGCCCCAGGAAAACAGGTTCTGACCGAAAGCTCCGCTGTCGCGCGCCACCTGCACCTGACCTGCGAGGATATAATCGGGAGATTTTTCAAAAGCGGAAAGCCCTATGGAGTAGAAGCACTTGCCGTCGGTATAATTTGTGAAGGTTATAATATTCGCGGCGGGCATTTCAAGGTTGGCGCAGTAGCTCATGGAAAAAACCTCGTCCATATATCCGTCTTCAACCCAGGCGTTGAAATTCTGGAATATTGTCTGCCTGCAAGCGGGATAATTGCTTGACACCGCCGAGGTGATTTTCAACCCGGGGTTCAGTTCCTTTGCCATGGTGTAAACCTCGGCAACCCAGTCGTTGATTATCTGTTCTCTGAAAAGGCACCAGTTGTTCCAATTAGTACCGGAGGTCGCCATCGTTTTCGGATTCACGGTGGTATTGTAAGCCTCCTGAAAGCCCGCGATAATATCGTCGTTATAACCGAAATCGGCTCCGTCGTTTGAATTGGGATCCGGGAACCTTATATAATCGAGATGAATGCCGTCAATATCATAGTTTTCCACTATTTCACGGTAAACGCTCATAACAAGATTTTGCGAAAATTCCTCATAAGGGTTCAGAAAGACGAAATCGCCGTACATGTTCGGGTAGTAATTTCTTCCCTTCTTGTCAAGCAGGTGATGTCCTTCCGTGGCGTTGACAAGCTCGCCGCCTGTGACGCCTATAAAGAAGTTTTCCACCCATATATGTATTTCTATCCCGTATTCGTGGGCGATACGACAGAAGCCCTCAAGAGCGTCGTAATCGCCGTGTGCGTATGTGTGATGCTGTATAAGGTCGATATCCGAGTATCCGATAACCTTGCCGTTGTACCAGGTTTCTATATAAACGGCGTTGATGTTCATTTCCGCCATAAGCCTGACGGTATTATATACGTCCTCGTCGCTCTTTTCGCTCGCTCTGTACCAAACCGCGCGGTTTTCCACGGGGAGCGATTCATACATATAAAACCGCAGCTTTTCCAAAACGGGGGAAATACTGCAAGCCAGCTCGACCGCCTTTCCCATATCTCCGGTATTATAAGCGTTTTGCGCGTCATCAAGAACGGCTTCGGCTATATCGAGCGATACGGAAATTTCTGCGTAGTCAATGGAATAGAATTGCTTTTTCGCATATTCAAACGCGCTTTTTTGCTCTTCGAGAGCAATAGCGGCAGAAAAGACGGCAAGATCGGGGGTTTTATAAACGGAAACGGTTTTGGTTGATGCGTCAAGGCTTACCGAGGAGCCCGGATTGTACAGCTCCTTTAGCATTTTCATATTGGCGTCGCCGTGAACGGAAATAACATAGCCGTTTTCGGGAATAGACATATTCCCCGCGTAATCAGAGCTTATCATCTTCCCTTCCGAATTTACGGCTACCTCGTACCCGTACATATTGGTCCCGGTGGTTTTACCGGCTTTACCGTCATAAATAACGATATAATCGGTGCTTCTGACACCGTTTACGGCGGTATAGGAAAACGATGAAAAGCCGTAATTGTTGCCTGCGAAGGAAACAAGAGCGGAAGCCCCCTGCGTTATATTTTTGGCGTTGTTATACAGCTTGGAATCGGAATAGGATACCGCAAGAACATAACCGTTTTCGGGTATATCCGTACTGCCGTCGGTGCCAACCGAAATCACCTTGCCGTCACTGATGGTAATTTCAACGCAGTCGGCGCCGTTTTTTGTAGCGCTTCCGTAAATATTCGTGTAAAGCACAACCGTGTCGGACGCGGAAAGGATTTCGTTAACGGCGGTAAAGCCGTATTCTATTCCGTTTATTCTGACAAACCTGTCCGAGCTTTGAAAATCCTTTATCAACAGGTTTTCGATGGTATCGCCCATTTCGAGTTCCTTCCCGATATTTTTGGCGTTCCCGGCAAAAGAGATTACAAACCCGTGCGAAGTCGGTATAAGGGTTCGGGTATCTTCCGCGCCGACATAGCATACCTTGCCGTCGGCGACAACAACGTCGATAAAGCTTCCCCGGTCATCGGTTATGATCGAAGCGTTTTCGGTGGTATATAAATATATGCCTTCCGTTCCGGAAGCGGTGTTTATATGGTCTTCATCAAAGGTATAATATGTCGCGCCGATTTTTACTGCGGCCGTGTCGGTTATGCCGTTTAACTCGTCCAGCTTGGTGAAATATACCTTTCCTTCTTTGTAAAATTCGTTGGCATACATAACATTGAATTCTCCCGTAAATAAAAGCGCATATGTACCGGATACGGTTTTACCCGTTTCCGTAACGGAGGTTATCGAAAAATTCGAACCCGAGCTCGTATCAAGAATTATCGCCACCGCGTTTTCAGGAACCGTAACGGTATCGTTTTTGGAAATATAGTATATTTTATCATCCGCAAACGCCATGCTTTCGGGTACGCTCATATTGACGCGTCTTGCTTTGGTTTTATCGTCCGGTATAACGGTTGTCAGGTCGAATCTTTCATACGAGGGCTTATCGTCATAACCGCTTATATTTACCTTTTGACCTGCTCTTACCTTAAAATCGTCGTTGATAAGCGAGGCGTCTATGGAAAGCGTAAAGCCGTTAACGGGGATATAAATCCCGTCTTTGACGGACGCCGCCTCATATTTATCAAGTACGGTGAAGCTTTCGACGGTTCCGGAAACGGAACGCTTGACTATCAGGATATACCGCTGCGTATTGTCTCCCGGCACATATAAGCCGTACGATCCGTTTTCGGTATAGCTTCTGTCATACAGAACGACATCCATTCCGTCATCAATACGGTTTGTGTTGACGGCGTCCACTTTAAAAACAACGCCGTCCGCTTCCACGGTTATGCCCGTATCTTTGTCCTGTTCGGATGTTTCGGATGATTGGCTGTCATCAGCCGAAAGTTCCGACTGTCCGCCGTTTCCGCCGCCGCAGGACGCGAAAAACGAAAGGCACAGCAAAACGGCCATTAACAGCGACGTCTTTTTTACGGCGGTCACATATTTAAGCATTTATTCTTCTCCTTTTTCTCACTTTCAAGAAAACAACGACACCCGCGAGCAGAATAACCGCGGTTATACAGAGAATGTAAATGATATATGAATCCGAATTCTCTGTGGACGCTATCTTCAGTTCCGACCAAAGCGTTGATATTTTATCAAGAGTCGCTTGAGGAAGGTTGCGGTAGTAATAGTCATTGACATCCTTCCCGGGATAAAGCTCCTCAAAGGAGGGATACAGAATCGCATTCGCTTCGGGATGCAGCTCCTTTAAGAAATTCTGATAATCTTCGTTTTCGACCACCGCGGTGTTAGGGGACGCATAGCATATGGTCTGTGCGTTTTGCAGCGCCACGTTGGGATCCAGCAGGAAATTTATATAAAGCTCGGCGGCGGCTTTATTCTTGGCGGATGTGGGTATGCACGCCGAATCGACGAAGATATTCGTTCCCTCCTTGGGATATACAAAAGCAAGATCGTCGTTGTTCTGGTACATGCTGAGGAAATCGCCGGCGTAATAAGGCGCCACCGCGGCCGATCCGCTTTCCATTTTATTGAAAACCTCGTCCATAACATAGGATTTAACGTAATTTTTCTGGTTCATAAGCCATTCCTTGGCTTTTTCCCAATCGTCTGCGTTCTGTGTGTTTATATCGATATCCAGCATGAACTGAGCGATCGCAAACGCGTCGCGCGGATTGTTGAACATCAGTATTTTGTCCGAAAGCGCGGGATCGCACAGCACGCTCCAGCTGTCGGGAGCGGAAGAAACCATTTCCGTGTTATAGATAATTCCTACCATACCGACATTATACGGAACGCTGTATTCGTTGTCGGAGTCAAAATATAAATTCCTGTATTCTTCGCTTATATATTTATAATTGGGGATATTATTAAAATTCAGTTTTAAAAGCATTCCCTCGCTTATCAGGCGTTCGATCATATAATCGGAAGGAATAATCACGTCATAGGAAATTCCTCCGCTTTTTAATTTCGAATACATATCCTCATTGCCGGAAAAATTCGTATAATTAACCTCAATGCCCGTAAGCTTTGTAAAAGCCTTGTTTACGTCCACCGTTCCTTCGCTGCCGTCGGAAATATACTCGCCCCAGTTATAGACGTTTATCGTCGTACCCGCGTACGGCGAATAATCTATGGCGGCGGTTTCGGATGTGACCTCAAAATCCACCTCCTCCTCCGGGCAGGAAACGAGCATCAGACAGGAAAAAATCACAACGGCCGCCATAAAAAGCGATAATGATCTTTTTTTCAATAATAACCTAAGCGTCAATTTTCTATCTCCTTTATATATAATGTATGCTAATGTTAATTTAATATTTAACGGTTAACGGTTAACGGTTAACGGCCTTTTTAACATTGGAGGAATCCTTGGTCATAAGGTTCCTGATGAGTAAAAGCGCGAATATAACTATAAAAATAACCGAAAACAACGCGTTCATGTCCGGCAATACCCGGCGCTTTGTCATGGAATAAATATAAATGGGCAGCGTTTGGAAAGATTCGCCCGCGGCGAAATAGCTGATAACAAAATCATCGAGAGAAAGCGTAAACGCCATAAGCATGCCCGTGGCGATTCCCGGAAGTATTTCAAAAAATTCCGCTTTAAAGAATGCCTGCAGCGGCGTGCAGCCTAAATCCATCGCCGCTTCCGGGAGATTTTTATCCATCTGCTTCAGCTTTGGCATAACGCAAAGTATCACATAAGGAAGATTGAAGGTTATATGCGCTATCAGCATGGTAAAGAAACCGAAAATTTCAAGCTTCAGCAATGTCGCCGCAAAAGCGAAGAGGAGCATGATAGAAACGCCGGTTACTATGTCGGGGTTCATCATGGGTATGTTGGTGACGGTCATAACCGCCGTCTTGGCGCGTTTGCTTTTTATGTTATATATGCCCACCGCCGCCGCCGTACCAAGCACGGTCGCGATAAGCGAGGATGAAACGGCAAGCATAAGCGAGTTTACCAGCGCGTCGATAGCTTTGTCGTTTTTAAAAAGCTCGCCGTACCATTTTAAAGAAAAGCCCGAAAACACCGCCATACTGTTGGAGGAATTGAAGGAAAAAAATATAATAACAAGAATGGGTATATAAAGCATGGCAAAAATGATGCCGATATATATTTTACCTGAAATTTTCATACAAGCATGCCTCCCTGCGCGTCTTCGTCGGAAAATTTGTTCATCACAATAAGGCATATAAAAATGAGTATCATCAGCACAAAGGATATCGCCGAGCCGTAATTATACGAACCCGCGGCGCTTTTTATTTCCGTTTCGATCTCGTCGCCGATAAGGGTAAAATCGGAAGGGCCGAGCTTTTGGGAAATATAAAAGGTCGAAACGCTCGGCACAAAAACCATGGTGATACCCGAAACTATCCCGGGGATGCTGAGCGGAAGAATAACCTTTGTCAGAGTATGAAGTCTGTTGCACCCCAAATCCTCGGAAGCTTCTATAAGGCTTTTATCCATTTTGGACATTACCGAATATATGGGCAGCAGCATATAGGGCAAAAAATTATATATCATTCCGAAAATAACCGCTCCCGAGGTGTTTATCAGCTTTATCTGTCCGAGCCCGATTGAGGTAAAAAGCTGATTAATCAGTCCGCGGTCTTCCAGCAGAAAGGATATGGCATATGTACGCAATACAAAATTCATCCACATGGGAAGCATGAACAGCATAATAAGCATATTCTGCGTCTTTTTTTTGGTTTTTATCATCGAATAAGCGAGAGGATATGCTATAATAAGGCATATTAAGGTTGAAACAAAGGCAAAAGCCAGTGAAATAACAAAAACCTTTGGCGTTTCGCCGCTGAACATACGGGAAAAATTATTAAACGAAAAAGTTCCGTTTCTGTCCGTGAATGCGTAATAAATTACAAATAAAAGGGGTGCTATCACAAACAGCACCGACCAAACCATATAGGGAGAAGCGGCATAACGCTGAAGCAGGCTCTTTTTTGTTTTCATATTAATACCCGGGCATTAAAACATGCGTAAATAGGTATAAAAATCAGCATGGGTTCGCTCTTACCTTTCTTCTGTTTTAATGAAATTTCTCGCAGTTCAACCGTCTGTCAACCGTTAACATCAACCGTTAACATCAACCGCCGGTTGTCGTTTGCGCTTTGTGTTTTCCGTTTTCCTTTTCCCGGATATTTATACTTCCTCTTCCGTATTTTCGGAAAGCTCTTCTATTTCATCGCTGTAGGTGCTGTAATCCCCGAATCTGCCCGAATATTCCGATTTCTTCATTATATGTATATCGTCGGGTCCTATGACAAGCCCCACACTCATACCCACGGGATAATAATCCGTGGTCTGTATCATCCATTTAAAACCGCGTATGTCAACGATTATCTCAAAATGCACTCCTCTGAAGGTGACGGAGGTAACCGTGCCCGAAAGCATTCCTTTTTCGGGCTCGACAAGATCGATGTCCTCCGGGCGTACCACGGCATCCGCCGGTTCGCCTTCGGCAAAGCCCGAATCAAGGCACTTGAAAATATGCCCGGCGAAAGAAACGCTGTAGTCCTCTTTCATCACCGCGTCGAGTATATTGCTTTCGCCGATAAAATCCGCCACAAAGGCGTTCTTCGGTTCGTTGTATATATCGAGAGGAGAGCCTATCTGCTGTATGCAGCCGTTATCCATGACAACGACGGTATCCGACATGGAAAGCGCTTCCTCCTGGTCGTGGGTCACGTATATGAAGGTTATATCCAGCTGCTGCTGTATGTTTTTAAGCTCGACCTGCATATCCTTACGCAGTTTTAAGTCAAGGGCGCCGAGCGGCTCGTCAAGGAGCAGAATTTTAGGCCTCACCGCGAGCGCTCTGGCTATCGCCACACGCTGCTGCTGACCGCCGGAAAGCGAAGATACGTTTCTTGTGCTGAAGCCGCTGAGATTTACAAGAGTCAGCATTTCATTGACGGTCTGCTTTATTTCCTTTTCGGGCTTTTTTAAAATCCTAAGTCCGAAAGCAACATTTTCGAATACATTCAGGTGCGGAAAAAGAGCGTATTTTTGAAAAATGGTATTGACAGGCCGTTTGTAGGGCGGTACATCGTTCATTATTACGCCGTTAAAATATACATTTCCCGCATCGGGGTTTACAAAGCCGCCGATAATTCTGAGCGTTGTGGTTTTACCGCAGCCGGAAGGACCGAGCAATGTCACAAATTCCTTGTCTTTGATTTCAAGACTAATATCATTGAGAATTAAATCGTCATCAAAGCTGACCGATATATTTTCCAGGCGCAAAAGGACATTTTCCATCCGCATCCATTTCCTCCGTTAGTTATATCTTACAAATATAAAGCTATTTAATAATACATTTTTTGAGTTCTTTTGTCAATACAATGCATATAAATATTTTATTTGTCGCCGCCGGAATTCAATGCGGTTTTATCTCATATTATTTGACGGTGATTTTATTGAAAAACGAGCTTAAATACTGCTTCAAATGCTTTATATGCGGCTTCGCCATGTGCGTGCCGGGACTTTCCGGCGGGAGCATGGCGATTTTACTCGGCATTTACAAAAACATGATGGAAATAGCGGGCGGCTTTATATCCAAGCCGAAAAAATACCTGAAATCTCTTTTTGTCACGGGTATTTCCTGCTTTGCGGGCGCTGTATTGTTCACATTGCTGCCCGGAAGATACGCGGCGGCGCACGAAAATGCCTTTCTTATCGCGTCCGCGGTTATCGTGGCGTTATCGCTTCCCTTTTATATTAAAAATTCCGCCATAAAACACTTGAATATAAAAGCGTTGCTTTACATAACGGCCGGGAGCGCGGCGCTTTTTGTGATTAATATCATTCTCAATTCGGGCAACATTCCCGCAAACCAGACCTTTGGGGTGTTTTCCTATTTTCTCGCGGGCTTTATTCTTTCGGTATCGCTTATTCTGCCGGGCATAAGCTTTCCCTATATGCTCGCGTTTATCGGTATTTACGGCAATGTGATGACAGCCTTCAACCGTTTTGACACCGCGGTATTGTTGCCTCTCGGAATCGGAACCATACTCGGTATTATCGTGTTATCGAAATTCATACTGAAAATAATGGAAAAATATACATTTGAAACCGATTGCTTTCTTTTGGGGTTCACGGCAGCTTCGGT
>JAQVQF010000153.1 GCA_028701715.1 Eubacteriales bacterium
ATTTTTTTAATTTGTTCGGATGTAAGATTATTTACCTTGGAATCCTTATTGACAATGACGGCTATGCCGTCCTGAGCGATGACCTTGCCGGTAAGCACAGCTTTTTCGCTGTCCTTCAGCTCGCGGGACGCCATCCCTATGTCGCAGGCACCTTCCATGGCGCTCGTCATGCCTGCGCTTGAGCCTGTTTGCTGTATTTCTATTTCCACTCCGCTGTTTATTGCCTTATACGCGTCGGCTATTTTATCCATCAACGGTGATACGGAGGTGGAGCCCGCAAGGGTTATTTTTCCGGTAAGGCCGGAAGCCGTGTAGGAAGCGGCGTTATCGTCAGATGCGATATAACCTTTTGACGCGGCTATCGCCTGTCCTTCCTTGCTCATTATATAAGCTATAAAATCCGCTGCCAGTTCGCTCAGGGATTCGGCTTTGTATGCGATATTGAACGGGCGTACGAGTGAATAGGTTCCGTTTTTAACGTTTGCTACGGTGGCTGCCACTCCGTCGAGAGATACCGCTTTAACGTCGGAAGAAAGGGAGCCGAGAGATATGTAACCGATGGCGTTCTTGTCTCCGGAAACGGTTGTTATCATGACTGCGGTGCTGCCGGTGCTTTCCGCGCTTTGAATGATGGCGTCGACGCCGCTTGCGTCGGTGACTTCAAGAAGTTCGACGAATGCGCCTCTCGTGCCTGAGCCTTCCTCGCGGGTAATTACATTTATTGCGGTGCTGTCGGCATTACAGGAGGTCAACGCCGCGGTAAGCGCGCATACGGCGATAATCGTGGAAATGATTTTTTTCATTTTCTTTACCTCTTTTAATTTTTTATTATTCTGTTACGCGACAATTTTAACGCCGATATGTAAAATCAGAAACCGCAACGCGGTTAAATTCAAGTAAAAAAGCAGAAAATTTTGTTAAGAAAAAGCCGAACGGCATTTAAAACCGTCGGCTTGTTAAAAGTAAATTAACTTAATGTCCACTGAATAAATCAAAAACCAAGCCGCGATGCGGCTTTCCCGGTTTTTTGATTTATTCAAGTGCAAGGTTTTTACATTAAATTATATAAAAACCTTGCACTTGAATCCGGCATAATAAATACGCCGGATTCAGTGAGACATCAAGAAATACTGTAAATTCATAAAAACTTCAGTTTTTATGAATTTATGCGGCATACGCCGCATGAACAAACCGTTATACGGTTTGTTCAGCAGACATTAACTTATATTCAATTACTCCTGCTTACGAATCAGCTCGCGTATACGGCTTGTAAACGCGGCAAGGTCCTTGTTTGATCCGCCCTTTGATGCTTTGGCGAGTTCGAGCAGCTCCTCCGCGGCGGCGACAAGATCAACATATATCGCTTTCGCTCTCGGATCCCTGCCGTAAATGCGTTCCACGGGAACGCTTTCTGTAATTATAACAAATTTGCCGCTTTCAAGATCGAAAGAGGTTCCGGAAAACGGAGCGTAAGCGTTGTAGCCGAGTCTTCTTAAGGTTTCGGTAAATTCCGTGCAAGCTTCGTCGTCGCCGTGATTTACGAACACCGTCTGCGGCTTTGTCGTAAAACCGTTTATCCACTCGATAAGACCGTCTTTATCGGCGTGACCGCTTATACCGGGAAGATATTGCATTTCCGCTCTGATTTCTATTTCCTCGCCGAACAGCTTGACATGCTTGGCGCCCTCGTAAAGCAGACGCCCCAGCGTTCCTTCCGCCTGATAACCGACGAAAAGGACCATACATTCCGGACGCCAAAGATTGTGCTTTAAATGGTGGCGTATACGCCCGGCCTCGCACATTCCGCTGGCTGAAATGATTACCTTGGGTGAGGGATTAAAGTTTATGGCTTTGGATTCCTCGCTCGTTTCCGTGTAGGTTAGCCCTTCAAACCAGAAGGGATTAACGCCGTTTTTTATAAGATCGGAGGTTTCCTTATTGAATACCCCCGTATCAGCCTGCATGAATATCTTTGAAGCCTCGCCCGCGAGCGGACTGTCTATGTAAACCCTGCAATTTTCGTATCCGGGAATAAGGCGTTCGTTTTTTATCTGACGTATGTAATAAAGTATTTCCTGCGTGCGTCCGACCGCGAAGGAAGGTATAACCACGTTCCCGCCGCGTTTGAAAGCTTTTTCAAGCATATCCGCCAAAAGCCGTACATTGCCGATATGCGGCTCGTGAAGGCGGTTGCCGTAGGTCGATTCTATGACGACATAGTCGGCTTCGGTTATCTTCTGCGGATTTTTTATTATCGGGCGGTTTTTGTTCCCGACATCTCCGCTGAAAACCATCTTTTTCGTGACGCCGTTTTCGGTTATCCATATTTCAATGCACGCCGAACCGAGCAGATGTCCTATATCCGCGAAACGAATGCATACATTTTCAAGGATACGGATGATTTCGCCGTATTTACAGGGACGCAAACGTCGGATTATCGCTTCCGCGTCCTTCATCTCATAAACAGGGACATATTCCTCCTCGCCGGATCTCCTTGCCTTGCGGTTGCGCCATTCGGCTTCGAACTGCTGGATATGAGCGCTGTCGCGTAACATTACATTTGCCAGAGAGCAGGTAGCCTCCGTGGCGTAAACGCTCCCCTTGAAGCCTTCCTTGGAAAGCAGCGGCAGATTGCCCGAATGGTCTATATGCGCGTGCGTAATTATCACGCAGTCCAGCTCCGTATGGCTAACCGGCAGCGATTGATTTTCGAAAACATCCCTGCCCTGCTCCATGCCGCAATCGACAAGGAATTTATGTCCTTGGGTTTCTATAAGGGTACAGCTCCCCGTCACCTCGTGCGTCGCGCCTAAAAACGTAACCTTCATTTATATATCCGTCCTTATTATTTAACTTTTGCTTTCGGCATTCAGAACGTGAGGGTGATTTCCGTGCCTTCTCCGAGCTTGCTTTCAAGCGATATGCGTGCCTTGTGGTATGCCGCGGCGTGCTTGACGATGGAAAGCCCAAGACCTGTGCCGCCTATTTCCTTGGAATGACTTTTATCCACGCGGTAGAATCTTTCAAAAACCCTGCTTTGACAGGCTTTGGGTATTCCGATACCGTTGTCCTTTACCAATACGGAAACATGCTCCGATTCCGAAGAAATGCTTATTTTTACATAACCGCCGCGTCGGTTGTACTTAATGCTGTTGTCGCAGAGGTTGTATATCATTTCCTCAAGTATCAGCGAGTTGCCGTAAACCATGGCATGCTCGCCAGTCAGCTCAAGGGTTATTTTTTCCGCAGAAGCGATGTTTTCCAGACGCTCAACGACATCCTTCGCTATTTCGTATACATCGATTTTCGTTTCGTCGTAGGGAATTTCACCGTCGTCAAGCTGAGAAAGCCTGATAATATCATTTACGAGAACGATCAGCCGCTGCGCTTCTTTATATATATTGTCTGCAAAATGATTAGTGTCGTCCGTACCTGCCATACCGTTTCTTATCAGCTCCGCGAAGCCGGATATTGAGGTCAGCGGAGTTTTCAGCTCGTGGGATATGTTGGAGGTGAATTCACGGCGAAGCTTTTCGCGGTCGTCCTTTTCAGTCTCGTCGAGTATGACGATAACCGCGCCCTCCACGCTTTCGTCGTGGAGCACGGGGGAGGCGTGCAGACTGTAGTAATATTCGTCCGTGCGGATGGTGTAGAAGCATTTTTTACCGGCAAGCGAGGTGCGTATGGCTTCGCGGAAGCTGTCCGTGCGGTTAAGCTGGAGTACGCTTTTGGGAACCTCGGCGACGCCGAGCATATTCAATGCGCTCTGGTTGCAGGACAAAATTTCCGCTCTGTTATCGATTATCACCATACCCTCGCTCATGTTTGTCGTGATGGCATCGAATTCGGTCTGCTTGACCTTAAGCTCCTCCATTTGTCTGGCGATGGCGCGGTTCTGTTCGGCAAGACGCTGTACGACGGGTTTAAGCTCCTCATATATTTCCGCGCTTTCCGGTCTGCCGAAATCTATTTCGTTAATGGGCTTCATCACTTTTTTGGAAAGCCTTGAGGCAAGAATTGCGGCGATAATAAGTGCGGATGTCAGAATTATCAGAACAGGCTGAAGCATATCGAACAGCAGCACCCACAGCGGATACTGCGTACCAGAAACGCGTATGACCGAGCCGTCCTCAAGCTTAAGGGCGTAATAAATCGTGCGTTCTGAAAGTGTAGGCGAATAACGGGAAGCCGTGCCTGTTCCGGTTGCCAAGGCCTCCTTTATTTCCTCGCGGTCGAGGTGGTTTTCCATTTCCTCGGGGTTCGCTTTATTATCGAACAAAACCCTGCCGTCCTGAGCTATCCAGGTAACGCGCGTAACGCCGCTTCTCAGCCTTTCAAGGTATTCGATGCCGTCAAGCTCGACTCCGGCGGCGGCGTACCCCGCTTCCCGGGAAAGCTCCTCTTGAAGCCGGCCGTCGAAATGTTTGTAGGTTATCCAAAAAACTATAATAACGGTAATCGATAGCACGGAAAGCGCGACCAAAAAAACGCTTTTAAAAATTTGTTTTGTCATATGCGGTAAACACCTTCCGAACCGAGAACGCCGGTGTTTATTTTTCCGGGGTTCCCTCTATTTTATAGCCGACGCCGCGTACCGTTTCGATCACGTCGGCATATTTGCCGAGCTTTTGACGCAGCGTACGTATGTGGACATCCACCGTGCGATTTTCTCCGTCGAATTCGTAGCTCCATATCTCGCGGAGTATCTGGTCGCGGTTGAGGACGGCTCCGCGGTGAGCGAATAAAAAGCACAGAAGCTCAAATTCCTTGAACGTAAGCGTTATTTTTACTCCGTCCGCCGTAACGGTATGCGCGGCGACCGACACCGTAAGTCCGCCCGCCTGATACACCGTGTCTTCGGTATCCTGCGCGGGTGTCTGACTTCTGCGCATCACCGCCTTGACGCGGGCGATAAGCTCCATCACGCCGAAAGGCTTTGTCAGGTAATCGTCGGCGCCGCAGTCGAGAGCCTTTACCTTGTCGAATTCGTTGCTTTTTGCGGTAAGCATGATCACGGGTATTTTCGCGGTGAGCTGTGCAAGACGCAGCTTTGTCAGCACGGCAAGCCCGTCTTCCTCCGGCAGCATGATGTCGAGGAGGATAAGCTCCGGCAGCTCCGCGGAGATTGCCTTCCAGAAAGAGGAGGGCGTCTCAAAGCCGACCGCCTTCGTGCCGGTCTTGTTGAGAGAATAACAAACCAATTCGCGTATGCTTTCGTCGTCTTCGAGAAGGTAAATCATAGCATCTCCTCATTTCCG
>JAQVQF010000154.1 GCA_028701715.1 Eubacteriales bacterium
ATAAAAAATATAATCCGGGGGAATTTGAGGATAAAATATATTCCTTTTGGTGCGAAAAGGGCTTTTTCACCCCGAAAAGGGATACGGAAAATAAACCCTCTACCATTGTAATACCGCCCCCCAACGTCACCGGACAGCTGCATATGGGTCACGCTCTCGACGAAACGCTGCAGGATATACTTATCCGCTTCAAGCGTATGCAGGGTTACGATACGTTATGGGTGCCGGGCACCGACCACGCCGGTATAGCGACGCAGATTAAAGTGGAAGAGCATCTCCGCGTAAACGAGCATAAGACGAGATACGATCTCGGACGCGAGGAATTTTTAAACAGGGTATGGGATTGGAAGCGGCAGTACGGTTCGCGCATAATAAGCCAGCTTAAAAAGTTGGGTTCCTCCTGCGACTGGACGCGCGAACGCTTTACCATGGACGAGGGCTGTTCCAAAGCGGTTAAAGAAACTTTTGTAAACCTATATGAAAAAGGGCTTATCTACCGCGGGCACAGAATAATAAACTGGTGTCCCAAATGCACCACCGCGCTTTCCGACGCCGAGGTCGAATATGACGAGCGCGACGGCTTTTTCTGGCATATACGCTATCCTGTCAAGGGCGAGGAAACCTTCGTTGAAATAGCCACCACCCGCCCGGAGACCATGCTCGGCGACACCGCGGTCGCGGTGAATCCGGACGATGAGAGATATAAAAGCCTTGTCGGTAAGACACTCATTTTACCGCTTGTAGGACGCGAAATACCCGTTATCGCCGACTATTATGTCGATAAGGAATTCGGCACGGGCTGCGTAAAGATAACTCCGGCGCATGATCCCAACGACTTTCTCGTGGGTCAGCGTCACGACCTTGAGCAGATAAACGTTATGAACGGCAACGGTACAATCAATTCGTACGGCGGAAAATACGAAGGCATGGACAGATACGACGCCCGAAAGGCTGTCGTTAAGGACCTTGAGGCGGGCGGCTATCTCGTAAAAGTTGTTCCCCACGTTCATAATGTCGGAAAATGCTACCGCTGCGGCACGGTTATAGAGCCGTTAACCTCCGACCAGTGGTTTGTAAAAATGGAGCCTCTCGCCGAAAAGGCCATAGAGGTCGTAGAAAACGGGGATATTAAATTTGTCCCCGACAGATTCGCAAAGATATACCTCAACTGGATGCGCGGCATACGCGACTGGTGCATATCCCGTCAGCTCTGGTGGGGTCACAGGATACCCGCTTATTACTGCGATTCCTGCGGAAAGATGGTCGTATCCAAGGATGATGTGAGCGTTTGCTCCGAATGCGGCGCGCCCATGCGCCGGGACGAGGATGTGCTGGACACCTGGTTTTCCTCCGGTTTATGGCCGTTTTCCACGCTCGGCTGGCCGGATAATACCGAAGATCTTAAATTTTACTATCCTACGTCCGTGCTTGTCACGGGCTACGATATAATCCCGTTCTGGGTTGCCAGAATGATCGCCATGGGCATGGAGTGTATGGAAGAAAAGCCGTTTTCGACCGTGCTCATCCACGGGCTTGTGCGCGACGCGCAGGGCAGAAAGATGTCCAAGTCGCTGGGCAACGGAATAGATCCGCTTGAAATTATCGAAAAATACGGCGCCGACGCGCTCAGGTTCGCCCTTGCCACCGGCAATTCGCCGGGTAACGATATGCGTTTTTCGGACGAAAAGGTCGAAGCAAGCCGTAATTTCGCCAACAAGATATGGAATGCCGCAAGGTTTGTCCATATGAATCTCGAGGGCGAATATTCCTCCGACGAGATAGACCCTGAAGGGCTTGAAACAGAGGATAAATGGGTGCTTTCGCTGTTTAATACCCTCGCGGGCGAGGTCGCGGAAAATCTCGACAATTTTGAGCTGGGTATCGCCGTGCAGAAGCTTTACGATTTCATATGGGATATCTTCTGCGACTGGTATATAGAGCTTGTCAAAACGCGGCTTATGCAAAGGGGGAGCGAAACCGGCTTAAAGGCGCAGAAGGTGCTGACCTATGTGCTTTCAAATACCATGAAGCTGCTTCATCCTTTTATGCCCTTCATTACCGAGGAGATATGGCAGTCGCTGCCCCATAAAGAGGAAAGCATAATGATATCCAGCTATCCCGCGTATGAGGAAAAGTTTAATTTTTCTGACGACGAAACGGTAATGACGGAAATTATCGGCTCGATAAGAGCGGTGAGAAATTGCCGCGCGGAGCGCAATATACCGCCGTCCAGAAAAACAAGACTTTATATGAAGACCGACAGACTGGACGTTTTCGGCGCCGCCGCGAGGTATTTTATCTCTCTTGCCTCAGCGTCGTCCCTTGAATTCATAAAAGACGATTCCGCGCTCCCCGCCTCGGTGCAGGCGATAACCCACGCCGCCACCGTTTACATTCCGCTCGGCGACCTGGTGGATGCCGAGGCGGAAAAAGCCAAGCTTGCCAAAGACCTTGAAAAAGCCGAAAAAGAGATTGAGATACTCGAACGCAAGCTGTCAAATCAAGATTTCGTAAGCAAAGCTCCCGAAAAAGTGGTGGAAAACGAAAGAGAAAAGCTGAAAAAGCAGCAGGCGCTTAAAGAAAGCGTGCTTGAGGCACTTAAGTCATTCGGTTAATTCTATGACATTCCAATGCCTGACGGATAATAATTTTTCCGCCGGGCATTTTTTGCATTAATAAAAATATGGAAGGGAACAGATATGAAAACCATAAAATCCGCTGACAAAGCCGACAGGATTGATAATATCGTTGGTTTGCCCGGAAACAGTCAGATCAGATCGTTAAGATTGGGTGGATATTTAAAAAGCCGTCTGGAGAGCAACGAGAGGCTTTGGCTTCATTCCGCACTGAGGAACAACCCCTCTTTATTTGAAATCTTTGAGACGAGGGAATCGAATCCGCGCTGTATTGTACCGTGGTTTGGTGAATATCCCGGAAAAATACTTACCGGTATGGCGCTGACTTACCGTATGAGCGGAAATCCGGATACATTGAAAGCAGGAAACGAATGGGTTGACCGGCTCGAAGCGGTGCAGGGTGCCGACGGATATCTGGGCCCTCATCCTGAAAACCGTCGTTTCAGCGGACGTATGCACGAGGACGCCAAGGCTGTCTTCGGATGGGGAAATTCCCCGCTTTGGGATGTATGGGGGCATTATCACTGCATATATGGGCTGTATCAATGGTACATTGCCACAGGAAATAAAAAAGCCCTCGTTATAGCTGTACGAGCCGCTGACAGCGTTATCGGTTATTTTATTCGTGACGGCCGCGACTTTTCTTCCGCCGGATCGCAAGAAATGAATCTGGCGATAGGTCATGCTTTTGTCCTTCTTTACCGTGAAACCGGAAACCGGGATTATCTTTCAACGGCACAACAAGTTGTGGAGGAATGGAAAAAACCTGGCTGCGGCAACTGGTTTGCGGACGCCCTTTCCGGCAAGGATTTTTATGAAATGGAAAAACCCCGTTGGGAAGCGTTGCATTGCGTCATGACGCTGGCGGAGCTGTATCGTACAACCGGACAAAATGAATATTTCACAGCTTTGGAAAGTATATGGCAAAGTATCGCGCGGACAGACCGGCACAATGACGGGGGCTTTTCCTCGGACGAGGGCGCGGTGGGCGATCCTTACCGCCTCGGCGCCATAGAGACCTGCTGTACGGTCGCTTGGATGGCGCTCGGTACGGAATATCTGAAGCTTGGCAAGCGGTCGCTTACCGCCGATGAGCTTGAGCTGTCGTTTTTCAACGCCGCTTTGGGGTCTCTGACGGAAAACGATTACATTTTTACATATAATGTCCCTATGAGCGGTCAGCGTATCGGTGCCGATATCACCCTAAAATGGCAGACTACAGAAAATGCCCGCGACATGAACTGCTGTCAGGCTAACGGGAACCGCGGGCTTTCACAGGTGGCGGAATGGGCTGCTTTTTCCGACAAGACGGGCATGTACCTGAATTTTTACAGTCCGTACGCTATGACCGCATATACGCCAAGCGGTCAGATAATAAAAGTTGTTCAGAATACGGATTATCCGATAAGCGGAACGATTAATATTACCGTGGAATTAGAAAACGCAGAGGAATTTCCCCTCCATATTCGGATACCATGCTGGTCGGCTGATACCGCGCTTTATATAAACGGCGAGGAATGCATGAATATCGCGGCAGGTCGGTATTATACTATAGACAGAGTATGGAATAACGGCGATTCACTATCTTTGCGACTTGATATGTCCGCTCATTATTTGACAGGTGAAGGCGCGGTAAGCGGCCGTACATCCGTTTATCACGGACCGGTTTTAATGACGCTGGACAGTCTGGTTTCCGGTACAGATATAGACATTTGTTCATTTGACAGGAAAATGCTCGACAATATGACAGTGAAGGACGGTACCGACGGACATTGGCTGACAGCGGAGGTCGTCGATACGGAGGGGAAAAGCGTACTGCTTGTTGATTTTGCAAGCAGCGGACGCGGAGGTTCGCATTATATATCATGGCTGAACATCCGTAATTCCCCGTCTGCTGTTAAGACGAAAGAAAAAGACCTGCCGGTATGGGCAAGCCGATAAACGCTGTATAGCTTGAAATCAAGTAAATAATATGTATTAAAAAGCTGTAAGTATAATATAACATTTTCTAACAAACATAATAAACGCCGGACATTGCGCCCGGCGTTTATTATGAAAAGGAAGAACACATGAAAAAAGCTATATTTATTAGAAATTATGCGGTTTTATTCTGAAATAACCTCGAACTTGTAGCCCACGCCCCAAACCGTTTTGAGGCTCCATTTTTCGCTTGCGCCCTCGAGCTTTTCGCGCAGTCTCTTTATATGGACGTCGACCGTCCTCGAGTCGCCGAGGTAATCGAAGCCCCAGACCTTATCGAGCAGCTGGTCACGGGTGAACACGCGGTTGTAATTGGCGGCGAGGAAATAGATAAGCTCCAGTTCCTTGGGGGGCAGGTCTACGGCCTTGCCCTTTATTTTCAGCTCGTATTTCTGCAGAGAAATTTCTATGTTTTCGAATTTAATAAGCTCACCGTCGGCGGTGTCGTGCTTGGCATAACGGCGAAGCACAGCTTTGATTCTTGCAAAGACCTCTTTCATGTCGAGGGGCTTGACTATGAAGTCGTCCGCTCCCAGCTCAAGGCCCAAAACCTTGTCGATGGTTTCGCCCTTCGCGGTTATCATGATAATGGGCTTGGACGAATGCTCGCGTATTTCGCGGCAAACCTGCCAGC
>JAQVQF010000155.1 GCA_028701715.1 Eubacteriales bacterium
TATGCGCTTGCAAAGGGCGCGTATGTGCAGGATAAATTTAATTCCGGCGTATGGTGGCTGCGCACTCAGGGCTATACGGGCGGCGAAGCCTGTAACGTGTCCTGGGCGGGTTATGACAGCTCGTACGGTCATTATGTTACCATGTCCAGCTACGGAGTGCGTCCGGTAATAAGAGTTAAAATATCCGCTCTCGAAAAAACCGTCACAGACGAATATCCGAATTACGCCGCCGTCACCGACGAAAGCTCCGCGGAAGAAAGCTCGGCGGTAAATTCCTCGGAGGACACGAGCTTTGAGCAATCGGAAACCCGGTCGGAAGAAATATCCGACATATCTTCCGAAGAGAGCATAACGGAATCATCCGAGGATATCATCATAATACCTCCCGAATCCTCCGAAGACGGCACCGGAGAAGAACAGAGCCTTGTTTCGGAAGGATCGGATAAGCTGGAGGACAGCGGTACCGTCGACAATAAATTCAAGCTTATCGGCATTCTTGTATGCGTTCTTGCCGCGCTCGTTTTATTTAAAATTATCTACGGCAATGTAATGAGAAAAAAACGTTATTAAGCATAGTATAACCGTAAAAATTGAAAAACAATGTATAAATATATAAACAAATGATTTCAGGAGGCAACAATATGAAGCTTATAGTTTGCGAAAATTACGGGGAAATGTCCGAAAAGGGTGCGAAAATCATCGCCGAGCTGCTTAAAGCAAAGCCGAATTGCATTCTCGGACTCGCCACCGGATCGACGCCTGTCGGGATGTATGAGGAGCTTGTGAAAATGAATAAAGCGGGGGAGATAACCTTCAAGGACGTTACTACCTATAACCTTGACGAATATTATCCTCTCGCTCCGGACCACGATCAGTCCTACCGTTATTTTATGAATCATAATCTTTTTAATCATGTCGATATCGATAAGTCAAGAACGCACGTGCCGAACGGACTCGCCGGGGATCCCGCCGCGGAGGGCGAAGCTTATGACAAAGCCATTGAAAATGCGGGTTATACAGACCTTCAGGTGCTCGGCGTGGGACAGAATGGACATATAGGCTTCAACGAACCGGAGGAGGAGCTTTATGTGGGCACCCATTTAACCGCTCTTACCGAAAACACAATAGAAGCCAACGCGCGTTTTTTTGCTTCCAAGGACGATGTGCCCACCAGAGCGATAACCATGGGGATGGGCTCGATAATGAAGGCAAGGACAATTCTCGTACTCGCCGGCGGTAAAAACAAGCATTTTGTCGTCAGCAAAATGCTCGACGACAGAATAACCGCCTTTGTTCCGGCAACGCTGCTGAAGCTTCATAAGGATGTCATTCTTATCTGCGACAAGGCGGCATACGAGGGATAAAAGCCAACCCAAGCCCGATACAGTCAATAAAAATACCGGTTGATATCATTTCAACCGGTCGTTTTTTTACTTATTTAAGATATTAATGATTAAAACCTATTGCAAAAACACATTTTATATGTAATAATACATAGTAAAATATCTGTATGTAACATATAAACATTATTTAAATTTTTAAGGAGTGATTTTTTGCTGTGGACGACAGTATACCGCGAAGTATTATATTACTGATTATACTTATTTTAGCCGGCGGGTTTTTCGCCGGCGCCGAAACATCTTTTTCTTATTGCAATACCGTGAGAATTAAACTGCTCGCGGAAGGAGGCAATAAAAACGCCAAAAGAGTAACATGGATTATCGACCGATTTGAACGCACGGTTGTGACGCTGCTGATCGCCGTTAACCTTATTCATATCAGCGCCGCTTCAATAGCCACCGTAATGGCTGTCGGACTGCTGGGGAACATAGGCTCCGTAGCGGCGACGGTCGTATTGACGCTGGCGGTTTTCCTTTTCAGCGAAAATATACCCAAAAATATCGCGCGCGCGAACGCGGACACCTTTTCCATGATTATCTCCTTGCCGATATTGTGGTTTATCTATTTGCTGTGGCCGTTCGGCACATTTTTTATGCTTATCGGAAGCGGCGCAAAAAAAATCATGCGCATTAAAAATGACAGCCCCACCTTGACCGAGGATGAATTCGCCGAAATTGTCGAAAGCGTGGGGGACGACGGGCTTATCGAGCCGGAAGAAACGGAAATTATCAAATCGGCCATCGAGTTCGGCGATCTAACGGTTTCCGAAATCATGATGCCGCGCGGCAAAATTTCCGCAATTCCGATAAACGTATCCATGTCGGGGCTGAAGAAAATATTACTTGAGGAAAAATATTCAAGATTTCCCGTTTACGACGGCAATATCGACCATATCGTGGGTGTGCTTCAATCGGCAACCTGCTTGTGGAAGCTTGTCAAGGGCATACCCTTTAAAATGAGAGAAGTGCTCGGCAAACCCTATTTTGTTTCTCCGGATACCCGCTTGGACGAGGTATTTAAGGAAATGGGTCAAAAACGCACTCATTTCGCCATAATCCGGTCAAACGAAGGCAAGACTATCGGTATAATCTCAATGGAAGATATACTTGAGGAGATTGTCGGCGAAATTTACGACGAAGACGACGATTCCTTTGCCGAAGAAGGAGCAACGCAATGACGGACATTATTATCTGCCTGCTCATTCTTCTGTTTGTTATACTTTCGGCTTTTTATTCCTCGGCGGAAATCGCTTTTGCGAAAGCGAACGCCATAAGGATAAGAAAGCAGGCCGAAAACGGTGACAAAACGGCGAAGCATGCGAAATATATAAACGATAATTATACAAATTCGCTTTCCGCGGTGCTCATGGGCAACAATTTGGTTAATATAGCCGCTTCCTCCGCCGCAACGGTTATTTTCGTTGCTCATCTGGGCAGAACCAAAGGTCAACCGGTTGCGTCGGTCGTAATAACGCTTGTTATATTGATATTCGGCGAAACCCTGCCGAAAATACTCGCCTCCACCATACCCGACAAGCTGGCAAGAATGTATGCCGTACCGTTACGGCTTTCAATGCTGCTTTACTATCCGGTTGTCCGGGCGGTGGAAAAGCTTGTAAAGCTTATTGAACCGTTATGGACGCCCAAGGAAAGGGCGCCGCTGGTCACGGCCGAGGAATTATGCGAAATGGTGGATAATATCGAAGACGAGGGTATTTTCACCGAGGACGAAGGACATCTTATAAAATCCGCCATAGAATTCACCGACACCACCGCGATGGATATACTCGTACCCAGGGTTGACGTTTTCGCCGTTGATATCGAAGACGAGGAGCTTGAAATAACCGAGGAATTCTACAGGTATTCGCGTATTCCCGTCTACCGCGATACGATAGACAATATCATAGGGATACTGCCGACCAAAAAGCTGTTGAGAGAAATAGCGGAAGGTAAAAAATATAATTTAGAAGAACTGCTGTATCCCCCGATATTCGTGCATATGACCAAAACCGTTTCGTCGATTATCGACGAATTCAGAAAAAAGCGTCAGCAGATGGCGGTCGTCGTCGACGAATACGGCGGCACGATGGGCATTCTCACCATGGAGGATATAACGGAGGAAATTGTGGGTAATATTTTCGACGAACGCGACGTTGTCGAGGACGATATCCGCATGACAGGCGAAAATGTCTATGAAGTGGACGGCAGCACCAATATTTACGATATGTTCGATATCCTTGACTGGGAACCTTCCGACTTTGAAACGGAATATACCACCGTCGGGGGCTGGGCGACCGAAATGCTCGACAAATTCCCTGAAAACGGCGATAATTTTACCTTCATGAGAGTTAATGTGACGGTGCTCGAGGCGCATTCCATGAGGGTCGAAAAGCTTCGTGTCATCTACACTCCTCCCGATAATGAGAACGAATAGCAAAAAGCAAGGAGCCTGAAAAATCAGGCTCCTATTTTTTGCATTCACATATATGCTTCAGCTTTTATCCGCTTCACACTTTTCCTTGCGGTTCAAGACCATGGATATCATATTATCCGCGAGCGAATCATTATGCGTCGGGTAGCTTGTAAGGCTGTCGCCGGACTTGATATCTATTGTATGCGTATCGATTGTGAAGGCTTTGTTACCTATTTCGGCGTTGATAACATCGTCCTTCAGACAGATGCCGTCTATGGCGTTATAGGTATAAACGCAAAAGCTTTCGGTTTCGTTGCTTTCCGTGAGCGAAAAGGATACGGTATAAACGAAAAGCTTGCTTGCGCTTATCAAAAAAGCCGAAGCGGAATAGTAATTCGATCTGAAAGTACCGTCTCTGCCTTTTTTTAATTCGGTGGAGACATCCTTACCGAAAATATAGCTTTCCGCGACATAGTTATCCATTATTCTGGCGTGCTTGTCGGCGGCCGTCGCTTTGTCGGTCGCGGTTTGAACAATGTCCCTTATCCGTGTTTTGACGCCCTTGTCCAGCTCGGATTCTTTGACCGACGACACGAAGAAGAACAAGATCATTATCAGGCCTAAAACCATCAGCACCACGAACATATTATACAGGAACCACGAATCGACAAAAAAGCCGTAAAACACATTAAGATAGCCTATAATCGCAAGCGCTATTCCCGCAAACAGAGGGTACATTCTTTTATGAAAATAACGATAATTGGTTTTATACTCCATTTTTACCTCTTTCTTAATATAATGCGTATATATATTTCATTGCGAATTTTCCGAAAATTGATTTCCTTGAATATATGGTTTTTGCCAGCTGTACTGTGTAATCCGCCACGGTTTTCTTTTCGGTATCGTTTACGATATGCTGGGAAAATCTTGCTTTTTCTGCGACAGCGTATATTTCGCCTTCGGGCGGGGAGGCTGAACGCGTCAGCGCGGTGAGATATTTCCACATATTAATAACCGATTTGTTGTTCGAATTGTCCGAAAAACGCTTGTTTCTGAGATAAAGCATATAATACCTGCGTATTATCGTCAATATAGCCGCAAGCGCCACTGTGATACAGACATACAGAATAACACTGTTGCCGTCGCTGTCCGCCGGGATGACCGCTTCCGATTCGTCAACCGAAGATTCATTCTGTGATTCATCATCGTATAAATTGTCGGAAATATCGGGTGACGAAGTATCGGGATCAGAAGCATCGGATATGCCGTGGTCGTTTCCGGAAGTGGGAAAGCCCGGAGTAACGTTAACCGTCACCCATCCTACGCCGTCGCAGTATACCTCAACCCATGCGTGTGCCTGCCTGTCTGTTATGTTGATATAGCTGCTGGCGATGATATTGCTGCGATCAACATAA
>JAQVQF010000011.1 GCA_028701715.1 Eubacteriales bacterium
GGCTTGACTATGAAGTCGTCCGCTCCCAGCTCAAGGCCCAAAACCTTGTCGATGGTTTCGCCCTTCGCGGTTATCATGATAATGGGCTTGGACGAATGCTCGCGTATTTCGCGGCAAACCTGCCAGCCGTCCTTCTTCGGCATCATTATGTCGAGAAGAACAAGATCGGGTTCATACATACGGAAAGCGGTTACGCCCTCGACTCCGTCGGAGGCCGTTTTAACCTCATATCCCTCTTTTTCAAGGTACATCCTCAAAAGCTCGCTTATGTTGCTGTCGTCATCGACAACGAGTATTTTTGTCATCATTGCGGTATCCTCCATAAATGTCATTTAACTTTACATTTAAATTTTTAATAAATGTTTTACTTTGTGACATTACTATAACATTATATTCCTTACTTGTCAATACCTTTTTGAAAATAAATATAAAAAATATATATTATTGTTAAAATTATTAACTAATAATATATGTATTAAACTTATATATTGCAAATAATTGTTATGCGTTGTATAATAAAAAGAATCAGAATTACAGTAAGTGAGGAGCTATTATGAAACTCGGAATAGTCGGGCTTCCCAACGTGGGAAAATCGACGCTTTTCAACGCGCTTACAAAAGCGGGTGCCGAAGCGGCGAATTATGCCTTTTGTACGATAAATCCCAACATAGGCGTGGTACCCGTTCCCGACAAGCGTTTAGACGAGCTTGCCAAAATATACAATCCGGAAAAATACACCCCGGCAACCGTTGAATTTGTGGATATAGCCGGCCTCGTGAGGGGCGCTTCCAAGGGCGAGGGATTGGGCAATAAGTTTCTTTCGCATATAAGAGAAGTGGATGCGATAGTCCATATCGTCAGATGCTTCGAGGGTACCGATATAATCCATGTAGAAAACACCGTCGATCCTGTCCGCGACGCCGATACCGTGAACACCGAGCTTATACTTTCCGATATCGAGGTTATGGAACGCAGGATTGACAGAATTAAAAAGCAGATGAAGGGCGATACAAACCTTAAAAGCGAGCTTGAGGTGCTCGAAAAAGTGTACGACGGACTCAACCGCGGTATTTCCGCCAGGGAAGCCGACCTTACCGAGGACGAGCGTAAATATTTAAAAGAGGTTTCGCTGCTTTCGGCAAAGCCGGTTATCTATGCCGCGAACGTCAACGAGGATACGCTCAGGGGCGATCCAAAAAGCAACAAATTGTATGCGGTTATGGCTGAAAAAGCGGAAAAGGAAAAAGCGGGTATTATCGCGGTTTGCGCTCAGATAGAAGCAGAGCTTTCCGAGCTTGACGACGAGGAAAGACGGCTGTATCTCGAGGATATTTACGGAGGTATGGGACTTGAGGATACCGGGCTTAACAGATTGATACGTTCCTCTTACGATCTTTTAGGGCTTATATCCTTTTTGACCGCCGGGCCTAAGGAGGTCAGAGCATGGACCATAACCAAGGGGACCAAGGCTCCCGGCGCCGCCGGAAAGATACACACCGATTTCGAACGAGGCTTTATCAGAGCGGAGATTGTTTATTATGACGATCTTATGGTAAAAGGATCCTTTAACGCCGCCAAAGAAGCCGGGCTTGTGAGAAGCGAAGGGCGCGACTATATCATGAAGGACGGCGATGTGGTGCTTTTCCGCTTCAACGTGTAAACGTATTCGGTAATGATAAAAATAATATTTTTTGATCTTGACAATACCCTTGCTCCCGTGGGGAAGCCCACCGCAGATGAAGATGTGGTGCGGCTGAAGCGGCTTTACGCCTCCGGCGTAAGGATTGCGGTTTGTTCCGGCAAGCCGGTGAGCTATCTCAACGGCTACGCGAGGCAGCTCGGTATAAACGATATAATCATAATAGGCGAAAACGGCGTGACCTATCAATTCGGGCTTGCGCTGCCTCCGGAAATTTCCGGTGAAATCAGCTACCCGGAGGAAACAGAGGAAAATCTTAATCGCATTAAAGAGGAATTTGATAGGCTGTTCACGGGAAAGTATTGGTATCAGAAAAACGAGCATTCCTTCACGCCTTTTCCGTATAAGGATGAATATTTCCCGGCTATGTACGAATACTTTGAAAGGACAATACCCGGCACGGGACTTGTCATATACGCGCAACCCGACTGCTTCGATATCCTGCCTTCCGGGATTTCCAAGGGCGTTGCGGTAAAAGCGGTGTGTTCTCTGTTAAAAACAGATTTGTGTGATACGGCTTCGGTGGGAGACAGTAAAAACGACTACCCGATGTTCGAGGTAACGGGGCTGTCGATAGGCGTAGAACTAAAAGATTCGTCAAAGGCGGATATAAACGTTAAAAGCTTAAGCGAAGCTTTGGATTATTTATATAAGGAGATAAAAAATGAGCGAAAACTGTAATCACGACTGTTCAAGCTGTTCCGAAAGCTGTACGGAACGGGAAAAACAATCAATGATCGAAAAATTAAACGATATGTCGATAGTACGCAATGTAATAGCCGTGGTATCCGGCAAGGGAGGCGTGGGTAAATCGCTGGTAACATCGCTCCTCGCCGTCAACACGCAGCGCAGCGGAATGAACGCCGCCATACTTGACGCAGATCTGACCGGCCCTTCGATACCCAAGTCTTTCGGACTTCATGAAAAGCTCGGCGGCAACGAATACGGACTGCTTCCCGCCGTCACAAAGACGGGAATTCAAGTGGTTTCGCTCAATCTGTTACTTGAAAACGAAACCGATCCCGTGGTTTGGCGCGGACCTCTTATCGCCGGAACCGTGAAACAGTTCTGGACGGACGTTATCTGGAACGACGTGGATTTTATGTATGTGGATATGCCTCCCGGAACCGGGGACGTGCCGCTCACCGTGTTCCAGTCGCTTCCCGTCAAGGGGATAGTGGTGGTCACCTCACCTCAGGAGCTGGTTTCGATGATAGTCGAAAAGGCCGTAAATATGGCAAAGCTTATGAACATCCCCGTGCTTGGCATAGTCGAAAATATGTCCTATTTCGAATGCCCCGACTGCGGTAAGCGCCACAGCATATTCGGCGAAAGCCATCTTGAGGAAATAGCGGCTCAATACGGAATACCCACCATAGCGCGTATTCCCATAAATCCCAAGCTTGCAACCGCCTGCGACAAGGGGATGCTTGAGTTGTTCGAAGGTGATTGGCTGGATAGTGTTACCGAAAGCATATTGAAGAAAGGATGAATTATGGACCCAAAAGCGATGTTCAGAATAGGCTACGGGCTTTATGTGCTGACGGCAAAAGAGGGTTATAAAAACAACGGCTGTATCATTAACACCGCCGTTCAGGTCACATATAATCCCAACCGTCTTTCGATATGCGTAAACAAGCTCAACTACACCGACGGTATGATATGGCACACCGGGGAATTTAATTTGTCGGTCCTTACGGTTGACGCTCCTTTTAAGGTTTATACCGATTTCGGTTTCTGTTCCGGCAGGGATACCGATAAATTCGCCGGACGCAGCGATTTTACCGTTAGCCCAAACGGCATTTTGTATATGACGGAGCTTACAAATGCCTACATATCCTGTAAAGTAGTGTCGGCCATTGATCTCGGCACTCATACCATGTTTATAGCCGACGTGACCGACGGCGAGCTGTTATCCGATGCGGAATCGGTCACATACGCGTATTATCACTCGAACATCAAGCCCAAGCCCGCTGCACCTACGGTTAAAAAAGGCTGGAGATGCAGGATTTGCGGCTACATATACGAAGGAGAAATACTGCCGGACGATTTTATCTGCCCGATATGCAAGCACGGTGCCGAGGATTTCGAGAGAATTGAATTGTAATAAAATAAAAGCCGGATAAATAAAACATGAAACGCCCTCTGTCAAGTAGACAGGGGGCGTTTAAATAAATAACGGTAAAACCCATGAGTAGATGAATGCTTATAATGCGGAGTTAAGTATTTCTTTGATCCTGATTTCAACCATTGTTTTCATAAACAGTAAATCTTCTTTATCTGGGTTGTCAATTCTGAAGGTACATACGCAGACATTATTAAATTCTTTACCGAATATTATTTTGCGTCTTCCATCACCACACGAACCGCAGTTGCCACAAAAGTCAATATGTTTCCAAGCTGTTACCTTTAATCCTTTTTGAGTTTGAAATTCTTCGAAACATTTTGAGCCCATATCATCAGACCAAACTGTCCAGCGGTTATCTTTCTCGTCAGGATCCTTTATTGCAATGAAGCATACACATTTGTTATTATATTTTATAATATAGTAAATTTTATTTTTCCAATAGTCATTGTCTTTAATAAATTCCATTTTGTAGTTTTTTAAATATTCGACAAATTCCATTGCATTTTGTTGATCATTGAAAGGCAATTCATCATTAATATAATCTTCGATTTTCAATCCACTCATTTGTTTTCATTTCCTTTGTTAAATATAAATTTACTACAAACAACTCTGCAACGGATTTCTTACAGATTATCATACAAATTATTTATAATTATCTTGACAATTTGTAGTTTTATCTTTTCTTTCTTGATATGCTGTACATCGAAAGCAAGAAGAACAGCGCTCCGCAGGCGAGCAGTATCGCTATGCTGACAACAGGGGTGACCTCGTACGAGCCGAATTTGAACACCACGCCGAGCATTTCCTTGGTTTCCTGCAGTTTCTCCGCAGGTGCTCCGTCAAACGCCGAGACCATGGGCTTTTCCATCATGACCTGCCTTAAAAGAGCGGCGGCGTGGGAGGGAGGAAACAGCTTGACTATCCATTGAACTCCCGCAGGCAGGTTGCCTATCGGAAGATATATTCCGGTGATAAAGCCTATAAGCGTCCCGATGATGGTGCTTGCCGTGGAATAAGCGCTTTCGCTTGTAAGCAGAGAAACGATAAAGTATATTATGGCGGTGTTGCAGAAGTTGGAAACGACAAGAATACCAAGCACCTTTATAAATGCCGTAAAGGCGAGCAACGCGCCGCCGTTGGTTACGATGTATATTTCGGCAAGTATAAAGGTTATAAGGGTCATAATGAGGCTTATTATAAACGAGGACAGAATATATCCGCCGGTAAGTCGTGCTCTGCTTATGGGTGAGGAATAAAAATCCTTGAGTATATTTTTGCTTCTGTCGTTCACCATTGTGCCGAAAGCGCCCATTGATGTGGAAACGGTGGTAACGGCAAGCAGCCCCGCCATAATCCAGTTGTCCATGAATTCCCGGGAGCTTATGCCGCCGAAGCCGTCGCTGTAAGCGTTGCCGAGGAATAACACATACAACCCTATCACGATAAACGGAGCGAGCATGGAAAAGAACATCGAGGTTCTGTCGCGGAAAAATACAAGCAGGTTTCTTTTTGTAAGACCTATCATTCTTCTCTGAGCTCCTTTCCCGTTATATTTATAAAAGCGTCGTCCATCGTACCCGCCGTTACTTCAAAGCCCGTTATATAGGGTTCGATTTCTTTAATAACAGGCAGTGCGTCAACGGTGCGCTTTAGATTGACGGTTATCTTGTTTCCGTTTTCGGAATATATAATTTTCCTTCCGTCAAGCGTCGCTTTGATTGCCGCAGTATCGGAGCATATCAGTATAAGTCTGTCGCTGGCGTATTTTTCGCGCAGCTCCGTCGGCGTACCCTTGGCTATTATCTTACCGTTATCAATAACGGTGACATAATCGGCACCCGCGGCCTCCTCCATGTAATGGGTGGTCAGAAACACCGTCATTCCCGAATTTTTCTGAAGTCCGGTTATGGTTTCCCAAATATTTTTGCGCGTCTGGGGGTCAAGCCCGGTGGTCGGCTCGTCGAGGAACAGTATCTTGGGTTGGTTGACCAGAGCGCGGGCGATGTCGCATCTTCTCCGCTGACCGCCCGATAGCTTTCCGTATCTGCGTTTTAAAAGGTCGTCGGTTCCGGCAAGGGAGGAAGCGTTTTTTACCGCCGCGTCAAGGGGTTTTCCTTTCAACCCGTAAAGCGAAGCGCGGCAGCGCAGATTTTCCTCCACGGTAAGCATGCGATCGAGCAGGCCGTCCTGAAAGACCGCTCCGATCGATTTGCGTATCGCGTCGTCATCCTTGCCCAAAACATGACCGTTAATGACAACCGATCCGCTGTCGGGCTTGAGATATGTGCATATGGTGTCTATCGTGGTCGATTTCCCGGAACCGTTGGGCCCGAGGAAGGCGAAAAGCTTGCCCTGCTCCATATAAAAGCTTATCCCGTCCACGGCCTTTATATTACCGTAGTACTTTTTAAGGTTATCGACTTCAAGTATCCTTTCCATAATCTCTCCTTTAAGAATTTTATCTAATAATAATATAAAAACCATGGAATGTCAAGCGGTACGACATTAAGTGCATATAAAAGAAAATAAGAACGGGACGATCGGTTTCCCAAAAATCGTCCCGCCCTTATGTAAGGAGTATATAATATCTTTTCAGATATTAGCAAAATTAATTCTGGACATACAGCTGCTTGTACGGATTGGTGGAGTTGGGCGTCATGCGCCAGAATTCGCCCGCCATTACGGCCGCGTAATCCGCGCCGAAATAATCGCAGTAGCTTTTGATATATTTCGCCGCCGTTTCCATATCCCCCTCGCAGGTCCTGTCCAGCTTGACCTGAGGCGGAACTTCAAGCCCGGCATAATCGCCGCGGAGTATTATTTTTCCGCCGTGCATTCCCGTTCCGGGAAAATTGCCTACAGCTCTGCCGCTTTCAAGACCAAGCCCGAGGACGATTATCAGTCCGCCTGCCTGGTATTCACCGAGGAAGCTTCCGCAGCCGCCGCCTATTACGACGGTGGGAAAATTATCCTTATAAGCTTTCATGTGTATTCCGGAACGGTAACCCGCGCTGTCCCTTATATATATTTCACCTCCGCGCATGGCGTAGCCGACCGCGTCGCCCGCGTTTCCGTGAACTATTATTTTCCCGGCGTTCATAGTGTCGCCCGCGGCGTCCTGTACATTTCCGTTCACGTTGATGACCGCGCCGTCGAGATATGCGCCCACCGCGTTGCCCGCGACTCCGTTTATGGTGATCGTTTTTCCGTTTTGCCCCGCGCCGATGTAACGCTGACCGAGACAGCCGTTTATTTCAATGTCGCCCGCGTTGCCGCGCACAAGCTCGTTAAGCTCGCAGTAATTCATATTGCCGGCGTTTATCGTATTCATAAATCAAACCACACTTTCAAGACATTTGCAGTTATCGTCTCCCAGCGCGGAAAGACAGGGATCGGCCATAAGCGATTCAAAATCCACGCTGTCAAGAGGTATCCTGTTTCTTATAAGGAAGGTATATATTCCTGTCCTGCAGGGGTCGCCGAGAATGATATAACCCTTTAACAATCCGTTCTCGCAGTAGAAGCGCCGATAACAGTCATCGTCCTTTTTCTCGCAGACCGTCCCGCAGTAGGAACCGGCGGTGGATATTTCAAGTCCGATAAGGCCTATCGCGTTCATGGGTACGGCGTTTTCAAAATCCTTGCTTCCCCCCGCCATGTTAACCCCGGCGCATTCGCCCTGCATATAAGCGTTGGGCATAAGCGCGAGTATCCTTGATTGTCCGCAGCTTATGTCAAAGGTTTCCGTACAGTCGCCCGCGGCGTATATCCCGTCCACTCCGGTGAACATTTTATTATCGGTTTGCACCCCGCGGTTGACCTTCGCTCCGCATTCAGCGATTACAGCGGTGTTGGGCCTGACGCCCACCGCCAGCACGAGGATGTCGTATTTTACTTCAATACCGCTCTTCATTTTTGCGGTGTTGCCGTTGAATGCCTCGACCGTGTCGCCGAGCAAAAAGCGTATTCCCTTGTTTTCAAGGTGAGCGCGTACCATGCGGGAGGTGTTTTCCTCAAGTATGCTTGATAATATAAGCGGGCTCAGGTCGGCGACGGTTATGGACTTGGCGCGTCCGTATAATCCCTCGGCGCATTTAAGGCCGATAAGTCCCGCGCCCATTATAAACACATCGGAATCCTTGGTCACGCTGCCTGCCAGCGCTTCCGCGTCATCAAGCGTCATAAACGGAAATTTTTTATCGACGGTGTCAAGCCCTGCGAAGGGCGGAACAAAAGGTCTTGAACCGGTGCAATAGCACAGCCTGTCGTACCCGATTTCCGTACCGTCGTCGAGAAGGACGGTCTTGGAAGAAGCGTAAATTTTATTTACGGTTCTGCCCGCAACAAGCGTGCAGCCGTTTTTTTCGTAAAAATCATCCGGGCGGTATTTCATCCGTTCGGGATCGGTTTTGCCCTGAAGATAATAGGAAATAAGCGGGCGCGCGTAGGTATGGTGCTTTTCCGAGGATATTATCGTAATCGTATTTTCTTTGTTCGTATCGATACTGCGGATTCCCTCCACCGTACCGACGGCGGCGGCTCCGTTGCCGATTATTACATATTTCATATCAGTCACGCTCCTCGAAAACTATTGCGCCGTTGGGACAGTTTGACACGCAGTAGGGTGTGCCGTCCATGTTGTCCACACAAAGCTCACACTTGCGCATAACGCCGTCGTCGCCCCTGGCTATAGCCCCGTACGGGCATACCGTTATACAGGTGCAGCAGCCCACGCATTTATCGTAATCTATCCTGACAATGCCGTTATCCTTGTGCAGCGCGCCGGAAATACAGCTTTTTATGCAAATAGGATCCTTGCAGTGCCTGCAGGAAAAGGCGAAGGTATCCTTGCCGTGTTCCTCGACACGTACGCGGGGACGTACCTGTTTGTCTTTGAGTGCCGTCACCATGGATGTTTTGCCCGAATTGGCGAACGCACAGTTGAATTCGCAGAGATGACAGCCAAGACACCATTGTTTATTTATAAATATACGTTTCATTATTAGTCCCCCGCGTGCTTGATTCCGAGAACCGAAAGCTCTTTTTCGTTAAGTCCCACGCCGCGCAGCATAAGACGGTTGCCCTTGAGAGCTTCGACGGAGTTGATTCCCATTCCGCCCATAAGCTCCTTTATCTCATGATCCCACGCGGTCATGAGATTGACAAGCCTCCTGTAACCTATATCGGGATTCAGCCGTTTTACAAGGTCGGGTTCCTGAGTGGCGATACCCCAGTTGCAGCGTCCGCTTTGGCAGTTGCGGCACAGATGGCAGCCGAGCGCCATGAGCGCCGAAGTGGCGATATAACAGGCGTCGGCGCCGAGAGCTATCGCCTTGACGATGTCGGAGGAGCTGCGTATGCTTCCGCCGACCACCAAAGACACATTATTTCTTATCCCCTCGTCGCGGAGTCTGGCGTCCACGCTCGCAAGAGCAAGCTCAATCGGGATGCCCACATTGTCACGCGTGCGGGTCGGCGCCGCGCCGGTGCCCCCGCGGAAGCCGTCGATGGCTATAATGTCCGCGCCGCTTCTGGCGACACCGCTGGCGATAGCCGCGATATTATGTACCGCCGCTACCTTGACGATAACGGGCTTTTTATATCCGGTAGCTTCCTTGAGAGAACAGACGAGCTGGCGAAGGTCCTCTATCGAGTAAATATCGTGATGAGGAGCGGGGGAGATAGCGTCGGTTCCCTGAGGTATCATTCTCGTGCGTGACACGGCGTCGGTTATTTTTGCTCCGGGCAAATGCCCGCCGATACCGGGCTTGGCGCCCTGTCCCATTTTTATTTCGACGGCGGCGCCCGCCTCAAGGTATGCCTTATATACACCGAACCTTCCCGACGCGACCTGAACGATCGTGTTGGGTCCGTATTTATAAAAATCGCTGTGAAGCCCGCCCTCGCCGGTGTTATAAAAGGTGCCCAGCTCCGCGGCGGCACGCGCGAGGCATTCATGCGCGTTGTAGCTTATCGATCCGTAGCTCATGGCGGAAAACATGACGGGAAGGGCAAGCTCAAGCTGAGGATCCATATCGGTTATCAGACGTCCGTTTGAATCCCGCTTTATTTCGGTGCTCTTTTTGCCGAGGAAAACTTTGGTTTCCATCGGTTCGCGCAGCGGATCGATGGAAGGATTTGTAACCTGAGAGGCATTGAGCAGTATTTTATCCCAGTAAACCGGAAGAGGTTCGGGATTTCCCATGGAGGAAAGCAGCACGGCGGCGGTGTCGGCCTGCTTGTAAATTTCCCGTATCGTGGCTTCATGCCAGTTGGCATTCCTGCGGAAACGGTTTTCATTTTCGCGTATTTTGAGCGCATGTGTCGGGCAGAGCGTAACGCAGCGCTGGCAGTCCACGCATTTGGCTTCGTCGGAAAGCATTATTTTATTTTCTTCGTCATAGCTGTGGACTTCGTTGGCGCATTGTCTTTCGCATACCCGGCATTTGATACAGCGCGAAGGGTCGCGTATGACTTCAAACACAGGTAAATTATAGTTTATAGGCATAATTAATCTTCCTTATTATCAAGATTATCAAGTTTTACGATAACCGGCTGACCGCCCATCGGCGACCAGATCTTATCCAAGGAGGGTTCCATTTGCCGAATAGCGCATTCCTCGCTGGCGACATAGAACATCTTTCCTTTTTCAGCGGCCACCATGGAGCGCAGCTTCAATCGGTCGTTGAGCGCCATCATGCCGCCTTCGAAACCCAAAAGGATAGAGAAAGGTCCGGTGACAAGCAGACTTGAAAAATTGGTGCGGAGGTATGTAAGATGACGTTTTTCTTCTTCCGATTTTTTGGAAATCGTACTCCAGAAGGGAGCCGCGATGACCTTCGCGGTTTCCTCAAGCGTAAGATTGCATTTTCTGACAAGATAATCTATTATATAGGTAATAACCTCGGTATCGGTGAGCAGAGTGCATTTATATCCGAACATTTCAATAAACCTGCGGTTGGCGTCATAGGAGGATATTTCCCCGTTGTGGACTATGGAATATTCGAGCAGAGCGAAGGGATGAGCGCCGCCCCACCAGCCCGGGGTATTTGTAGGGTATCTGCCGTGTGCCGTCCAGGAATAGCCCTCGTATTCCTCAAGCCGGTAGAAAGCGCCCACATCCTCCGGAAAGCCCACCGCCTTGAATACGCCCATATTTTTTCCGCTTGAAAAAACATACGAGCCCTGAAGCTTGGTGTTTATCTCAATAACCGCACGCGCCACATATTCCTTTTCGTCGAGCAGACTGTCGGCGAGCGTATTGTGGTTCGGCAGGACAAAATAACGCCATATCAACGGAGCGTCCTTGATAGCGTCTGACGGACGCACGGGTATCTTTGACATGTTTGCGATTTCGAATTTTCCTTCAAGGTATTTTTCGCATTCTTCCCTCGCGCGGGCGCTGTCGTAAAATATATGAAAAGCGTAAAGCTCCTTATATTGCGGGTAAATCCCGTAGCCTGCGAAACCGCCGCCGAGACCGTTTGAACGGTCGTGCATTACGGTCATTGAATTTGAGATAACCTCGCCGGATATATTCCTGCCGTCCTTGGCGAATATACCGGATATGGCGCATCCCGAGGGTATACGTACCTGCCCCTCTTTGTTCATAAATTTGATCTCCTTACGATAAAATAAAAAATGCCCAGTTTCCACCCTTGGAAACCGAACATCTTTGCTCTTAGGCTACATTATATTCATTCCGGCATCGTTTGTCAATAGCTTTCAAAAAATTTTAAAATCCCCTTGACAAAACAAATTTTACCGAGTATAATGTAACATCATTAAGGCAAAGGCGCCTCTCAGAAGGCGTCTTTGTCTTTATTTTTTGCTTAGGAGGCTTATAATATGACAAACGTACCGGAAATCTTCGGAAGTCTTGTTTTCAATGACGGCGTTATGCGCGCCCGTCTTCCGAAAGACACCTATGAATTATTAAAAAAGACCATGATCGAAGGCAAACGCCTTGATATAAGCGTTGCCAATGTAGTCGCAAACGCCATGAAAAACTGGGCGACGGAAAAGGGTGCCACGCATTACACCCACTGGTTCCAGCCTATGACCGGGATAACCGCCGAAAAGCACGACAGCTTTATTTCGCCGACTCCGGACGGAAAGGTAATAATGGAGTTTTCGGGTAAGGAGCTTGTGCAGGGCGAACCCGACGCTTCGAGCTTTCCTTCCGGCGGATTGCGCGCCACCTTTGAAGCGCGCGGCTATACCGCGTGGGATCCAACTTCCTATGCTTTCATTAAAGGGAATACGCTTTGTATACCCACCGCGTTCTGCTCCTACGGCGGGCAAGCGCTGGACAAAAAGACCCCGCTTCTTCGTTCAATGGAAGCTCTCAACAGACAAGCAATGAGGATAATCAAGCTTTTCGGACAGGACGACGTCAAATGTGTCCGCGCCTGCGTCGGACCCGAGCAGGAATATTTTCTTATCGCCAAGGAAATGTTCGATAAACGCAAAGATCTTATATATGCGGGACGCACCCTGTACGGAGCGAAATCTCCCAAGGGTCAGGAGCTGGAGGATCATTATTTCGGTTCGATCAAGCCCAGAGTGGCGGCATATATGGAAGAGCTGAACGAAGAATTATGGAAGCTGGGAATACTGGCAAAAACCGAACATAACGAGGTCGCTCCGGCACAACACGAGCTTGCGCCCATATATACCACTCTTAACATAGCGACCGACCACAATCAGTTAACCATGGAAATTATGCAGCGTGTGGCAAAGAATCACGGTCTGGTCTGTCTGCTGCATGAAAAGCCCTTTGCGGGTGTCAACGGCTCGGGCAAACACAACAACTGGTCTATCGAAACGGATACGGGCATCAATCTGTTAAAGCCGGGCGAAACCCCGTATGAAAACGCTCAGTTCCTGCTGTTCCTGTGCGCCGTCATTCAAGCGGTCGACGATTATCAGGACCTTCTCCGCCTTTCCGTGGCGACAGCCGGCAACGACCATCGTCTCGGAGCCAACGAAGCTCCTCCTGCCGTGGTGTCCGTGTTCCTCGGCGACGAGCTGACCGCGATACTTGATGCGATCGAGAAAGATACACCCTACCTCGCGGCCGAAAAAACGCTGCTCCGTCTCGGGGTTCATGTTCTTCCCAGACTGCCTAAAGACACAACCGACCGTAACCGTACCTCGCCGTTTGCGTTCACCGGTAACAAGTTTGAATTCCGTATGCTCGGTTCGTCCAACTCCATCGCCTGCGCCAACATCATGCTCAACTCGGCTGTCGCGGAAGCTCTGCGTCTGTTTGCCGATCGTCTGGAAGGCAAGGACGATTTTAACGGTGAGCTTCACAAGCTTATCCGCGACACCATCAAGGCGCATAAGCGCATAATATTCAACGGCAACGGTTATGACGAAAAATGGATTGAGGAAGCCACAAAGGTACGCGGACTTTATAATTTCAAAACCACTCCGGATTGCATGCCCTGCCTTATTTCGGAAAAGAATACCGCTTTGCTTGTAAATCACAGGATTTATACCAAGGAAGAGCTGTATTCACGCTACGAGATAATGCTCGACAATTATTGCAAGATCATAAACATCGAAGCTCTTACCATGATAGACATGTCAAGGAAAGAAATACTCCCGGCGGTATGCGATTATATAAAAACACTCTCGGAAACCGTCGTTTCCAAGAAAGCGGCCTGTTCCTCTGCCGGATATGCGTATGAGGAAAAGCTTATAAAACGCCTGTCCACGCTTACCGAAATTATCGACATGAGGACGGAAGAGCTTGAGCAGAAGCTCATATACGCGAAAGGCAAGACCAATGTCACCGCTCTTTCGGCTTCTTACAGAGACGACGTCATCCCCGCGATGCAGTGCCTGCGTGAGGTTGCCGACGAAGCGGAAAATGCAACGGCAGAAAAATACTGGCCGTATCCCACCTATGGCCAACTGCTCTTCGGAGTCAGATAAACAATACCATAAACGAAACGCTTAACAAATTAATGTGCAACGGCGTGCTTTTATAATATGATTGCCGCGCCGTTGCATTATTTTCTTAGATTTATATAAAGGATAAACAATATGTGCACGATAATGGGAATTCATCACGGCGGTGTCACGGAAGAAAAATTCCGTGTTTTCCTTGACAGAACAAAAAGCAGAGGACCCGACGACACGCGTGTCATCAGCGGTAAGTCCTGTATATTAGGCTTTCAGCGTCTGGCTATAATGGGGCTTACAAAGGAGGGAATGCAGCCGTTTGTGCTTCACGGACGCAGCGTTGTCTGCAACGGGGAAATATACGGCTTCCGCGATATTAAACAAACTCTTGAACCTGAATATAATTTTATCAGCGATTCCGACTGTGAGGTCCTGCTGCCGATGTACGAAAAATACGGCACCGATATGTTCCGTATGCTCGACGCCGAATACGCGCTGATAATAGACGACCCGGAAAATAATTGTGTCATCGCCGCGCGCGATCCCATAGGAATACGCCCCCTCTTTTACGGTTATCTTAACGACGGAGGTATGGCTTATGCGAGCGAGGCAAAGAACCTTGTCGGATTATGCGATAAAATTATACCGTTCCCGCCGGGGCATTACTGTGTCAACGGCGTGTTCACCCGCTACCGCGATCTTACCCATCCGGCGGTTAACCGCGGCGGCGACCTTAACGTAATATGTGCAGGCATACGCGAAAAGCTTATCGCCGGCATTCAAAAACGCCTTGACGCGGACGCGCCCCTCGGCTTTCTGCTTTCCGGCGGTTTGGATTCCTCTCTCGTATGCGCCGTATCGGCAAAGCTGCTGAACAAGCCCATCCGTACCTTCGCGGTGGGTATGGATATCGACGCCATCGACCTGAAATACGCGAGAATTGCCGCGGATTACATAGGCAGCGACCATACAGAGGTTATTATAAATAAAAACGACGTGCTCTCCGCGCTCGAACCCGTAATTGCCGCGCTCGGAACATACGACATAACGACCATACGCGCAAGCATCGGTATGTACCTTATCTGTAAATGGATTCATGAAAACACCGATATAAGAGTGCTGCTCACGGGTGAAATTTCCGACGAGCTCTTCGGCTATAAATACACCGATTTCGCGCCCGACGCCGCCGCTTTCCAGGAAGAGGCCGAAAAACGCATACGCGAGCTGTATATGTATGACGTTCTGCGTGCCGACCGCTGCATTTCGGTCAATTCCATTGAAGCGAGGGTACCCTTCGGCGACCTTGATTTTGTCGATTATGTCATGCATACAGATCCGTCTTTGAAAATGAACACCTATGGTAACGGCAAATATCTTCTCCGCCGCGCTTTCGAGGGCGACTGGCTGCCCGATTCTATTTTATGGCGTGAAAAGGCGGCGTTCAGCGACGCGGTAGGTCATTCATTAGCGGACGATCTAAAAGAATATGCCGAAAGCTGTTACACCGACGCGGAATTTGAAGAAAGAGCGGCAAAGTACACACACGCCCGCCCGTTCACAAAAGAATCGCTGCTTTACAGGGAGATATTTGAAAAATATTATCCCGGGCAGGCGGAAATGATCAAGGGCTTCTGGATGCCCAACCGTTCCTGGAAGGGCTGCGACGTGAACGATCCCTCCGCCCGCGTGCTTGCCAACTACGGCGCAAGCGGGAAATAAAAACAAAAACAAAATCAAACAAAAAACGGCTTATCCATACGGACAGCCGTTTTTACTTTTAACATTCAAATTTTTCCTTGCCCTCACCGCCGGGTACCTGCGTGGGATATCTTCCGTCGAAGCAGGCGCGGCATATGGGGAAATTTACATCCCCGCTTATGAGCAACGGCAGGTAATCCGTATTGAGGTAGCCCAGGCTGTCCGCTTCTATGATACCGCGGATCTCTTCCACGCTGTGGTTGTTGGCTATCAGCTTGCCGGCTGAATCGATATCCGTGCCGTAATAACAGGGATGCAGAAAGGGAGGAGCGGTTATTCGGACATGGATTTCCGTCGCCCCGGCGTCGCGCAAAAGCCCGACTATCCTCGCGCTGGTTGTGCCGCGCACTATCGAATCGTCTATCATGACCACTCGCTTTCCGCGCACCGTTTCGGTTATGGGATTGAGTTTAATCTTAACCATCTGCTCGCGCGAGCTCTGAAGCGGGGCGATAAAGGTACGTCCGATATATTTATTTTTTATAAAGCCTATTCCGTAGGGTATTCCGGACTGCGCCGAATAGCCTATCGCGGCGTCTATTCCCGAATCCGGGACGCCTATGACGACATCCGCGTCGGCGGGATGCTCGATAGCTAAAAATCTGCCCGCGTTTATCCTTGCCTGATGCACCGCGTGTCCGTCGATGACCGAATCGGGGCGGGCGAAATAGATATACTCGAAAATACACGGGGAAGGAGTGACCTTTCCGCAATGGGCGGTGAGACTTTTCACTCCTGTTTCGTCGAATACAACGACCTCGCCGGGCTTTATGTCGCGTATGAAGTATGCATTGACCGCGTCGAGGGCGCAGCTTTCGGAAGCGATTATGTAGTCGCCCGCCGGGGTTTTTCCATAGCATAAGGGACGGAAGCCGTGCTTGTCGCGCGCGGCGATAAGGCGGTCGCCGAACATAAGTATGAGCGAATAAGCGCCGTCGAGAATATCCATGGCATTGAGGACCGCTTCCTCCGGGCTGCCGTCGGATATACAGCGGGTTGTGATAATATACGAAATCATTTCGGTGTCACTGGTGGTGTGGAATATCGCGCTGTTGTTTTCAAGCTCGCGCCGGAGGGCGTAAGCGTTCACAAGATTGCCGTTATGTACGACGGCCATCGTGCAGGCGGGATGCTTGGTGAGTATGGGCTGGGCGTTGTCCCGGTCGTTGCCTCCGGTCGTGCCGTAGCGGACGTGACCTACCGCCATCCTGCCCTCGCCGAGGGTTTTCATGACCTTAGGTGTAAATACATCGCCGACAAGCCCCAGATCCTTGCGGAGGGTAATCCTGCCGTTGCAGCCAACTGCTATTCCGCAGCTTTCCTGCCCTCTGTGCTGGAGAGCGTATAAACCGGTGTAAACGATGCCCGCGACCTCGCGTTCGGCGGCGGCATAAACACCGAACACGCCGCATTCCTCATGGATTTCGTTGTTCATTAAAAACATGCCTCTCTGCTGAATCGACGTTTGTATATTTCAAACTTATATACCCATCAAGCGTTTACGTATTTCTATATATGCTTCCTCGACGCTTCCCAAATCGCGTCTGAAGCGGTCTTTATCCAGCTTGTTGCCGGTGGCGGTGTCCCAGAATCTGCAGGTGTCGGGGGATATTTCGTCCGCAAGAATAACCGTTCCGTCGCTTGTTCTGCCAAATTCTATCTTAAAATCCACAAGGGTAATACCTATGGCGGCAAAGCGGGAGGTCAGGTAGTCGTTAATGCGGAAGGAATATTCGGCTATTTTTTCAAGCTCTTCTTTGCTTGCGATATTCATGGCGCGTATATGATACTCGTTTACCATCGGGTCGCCGAGCGCGTCGTCCTTATAGCAGTATTCGAGCACGGGTGACGCCATCCTTACGCCTTCCTCAAGCCCGAGCCTTTTTGCCAGCGAGCCTGCCGCGATATTGCGCATTATAACCTCGAGAGGGATAATTTTAACCTTTTTTACAAGCGTTTCGCGTTCGGAAAGCTCACGGACGAGATGCGTCGGAATACCTTCCTTTTCAAGCTCTTCCATAAGATAATTGCTGACCTGATTATTGACGACACCCTTGCCGACGATGGTTCCCTTTTTCAGCCCGTTGAACGCGGTAGCGTCGTCCTTGTATGAAACGATATAGCATTCGGGGTCATTTGTAGCGAATACCTTTTTTGCCTTGCCTTCGTAAAGAAGCTCTTTCTTTTCCATTTTAATAACCATCCCTTTTTATAATACAAAATATTCGTCGCGGCCCGCGCCCACTGAGACATATTTTATGCGGCAGCCGACCTTTTTCTGGATATACAGTATATATTCTTTGGCTTTTTCGGGTAAATCGCCGAAAGAGCGGCAACCGGATATGTCGCTTTTCCAGCCTTCAAGGTATTCATATACCGGTTTCGCGTCAGCGAGCGCCTCCCCGGAGGGAAAAGCCTCTGTCTGTTTTCCGTCAACGTTATAAGCGACACAGACGGGTATCGTATTAAGATATGACAGCACGTCGAGCTTGGTCAGAGCGATTTCATCCGCGCCCTGTACCGTCACTCCGTACCTTGAAGCGGGTACGTCGAAGCCGCCCACTCTTCTGGGCCTTCCGGTCGCGGCGCCGTATTCGCCGCCCGCTTCTCTGAGCTCGTCACCTTCTTTACCGAAAAGCTCACAGGTGAAGGGTCCTTCTCCCACGCAGCTTGAATAAGCTTTCATTATTCCAATGGTGCAGTCAAGCTTCCTTGACGGAATGCCGGCGCCTATCGGAGCGTAAGCGGCAATGGTTGAGGAAGAGGAGGTGTAGGGGTAAATACCGAAATCAATATCGCGCAGAGCGCCGAGCTGTGCTTCGAAAATCACCGACTTACCTTCATCAATGGCATTGTTGAGATACTGCGTGGTGTCGCAGATATAATCCTTAAAGGGCAGCCCGTAGTTTTCGAGCCACAGAGCCATGTCTCCGGCCTTCAGCTCCTCCGCCTTATAGCCGCCGTGAACCGTGAGATTCTTCCATTCGATAACGGAGGGGAGCTTTTTCTTTATCGCCTCAAAATGGAGAAGATCACCCATTCTGAAGGCTTTTTTCATATATTTGTCGGCGTAAACTGGGGCGATACCGCGCCGCGTCGAACCGAATTTCGCGTCTCCCAGCCTGTCCTCCTCAAGAATGTCGAGCAGCTTGTGGTAGGGCATGCATATGGTGGCGCGGTCGCTGATTTTAAGATTTTCCGGCGTTATGACGATGCCGGCTTTACGCAGCTTTTCAACCTCGTTATACAGGTGCTCCACATCGATGACCATGCCCGGACCGAGTATGTTTATCGTGCCCTCGCGGAGTATGCCCGAGGGCAGGAGGTTGAGTATAAACTTGCCTCTGTCGTTGATGACGGTATGTCCGGCGTTGTTTCCGCCCTGGTATCGGACAACAATGTCGTAATTTTTACTTAGCAGGTCAACCATGCGTCCCTTTCCTTCGTCTCCCCAGTTTATCCCTGCGATTGCTGTTAACATTTTTTTATCATCCTTTATAACTTTTTTATGCTTTACTGTAATTGCATCAGTATGTGCCCGAATTTTTACAACATACCGATAAAAATATTAATACAGCGGGGTGTTTCGACATAATATGATATATTCGACTATCATAACAACATAAGAAAAAGCCCCGTAGATAATCTGCAAAGCTTTGTTAATATTGCTATGCGTTGAGGAAACGATATGTTCGTATACGGAAAAAAACCGCCGAGTCCGAAACACAGAGCATAGCCTTGCCATAGGATTATAGCATAAAGAGCCCCTAAACGCAACTGTTTTTACGATTTTCCCGTAATAAAGTTCAATACAGAATTTTCAATAAATAATAAAACTTTCCAACTTATATTAATCCTATAAAAATACTGTGAAGGGTACGTGAGAAACAAGCTTATTGACCGCAAGGCAACCAACCGGAAGGCAGTACTCTAAAGCTTGAACGATGAACTTTAATTTACTCTTTTTATATAATGAGTAATAAAATTAAAACACAGGCTTCATTGAATGATGTAAAAGCAGCCGTTAATTTATTTTAATTGTTAAATAAATTTAATATCCGAATATTGTTGACTTTCATTCTGCGGCAGAATATACTGAAAAAAATAATATCAAAAAATTAATTTGTGTAAAGGAGCCGTAATATTATGTTTTCTTTAAAATTGGCAATCAGTTCGGTTTTAGCCGCAGCGGAAGGAGCGTCAAATAACGCGAGTACAAACGACGGCATAAGTGCTTATGCGGTCATAGGATTGTTTTTGCTGGCAACGCTCATAATCTGCCTTACAATCATTTCAGCAGTGAAAAAGGGAATGAACAAATTCAGCGGAGAAATTCAGGGATATATGAATACGCTGAGAGCGGGGACGGACGAAACCATCAGAAGGCTTATCGATATAAACAATTCCCAGGTAAAAATAAACGAAACGCTTCAAAACAAGCAGAATATGAAATAAGCGTTCCTTTATTTCCGGCGAATTCCAAAAGACAACGGCATATTTTATACTGTCAGAAACGGCACGGGAGATCAATATGAAAAACAAATGCAGATTTGCGTCGGTTATACTTGTCTTTGTCATATCAATTGCCTTTTTTACAAATATAAGCGCGGTTAAATGCCGTGCGGATTCCGAGTCCGCGGTTGAGACACTGTTGGTAAACGCAATTTATAATTTTAAAGATAGCGTCGATGTAAAAGGCTACGGAATCACTACGGGAAACATAAAGAACTATTTTGACAGTGTCTACGAAGACTATCCCCATCTTTTTTATTTTACTCAATATGAATATAACTATGATAATAATAATACGGTTACTAAGGTAAGCTTCAAATATATTACAACAAAAAGCGAATACGAGTCGATGAAGGAACAATATGAGGCTGAAATTCAAAAAGTAGGTACCTGTATTTACAGCAATATGACAGACCTTGAAAAAGTTATAGCAGTACATGACTATCTTGTGCTTCAGACAAAATATGACGAAGAAAACCTAATAAACAATTCATTACCGTCGGTATCTTATTCTTCATATGGCTGTATAGTAAATAAAGTATGTGTTTGCGCAGGATATG
>JAQVQF010000156.1 GCA_028701715.1 Eubacteriales bacterium
GTAAACCCTGCTTACGTCGTCCACGCTGTCGGTTTTTCAAAACCGTCGGATTTCCATGTGTCGTATAACGCCTCCTTTATATTGCTATGCAAGGAGTATAACATATCCCGGCGTTTTTTTCAAGAAAAAGTTAATCGAACTCGTTTATGTCTATTTTACCGAAAAGCTGTTGATAAGTAATGTCTGCTGAATCCGGCGTATTTATTATGCCGGATTCAAATGCAAGGTTTTTATATAATTTTATGTAAACACCTTGCATTTGAATAAATCAAAAAACCGGGAAAGATTTATTCAATGGACATTAAGTAATTTTATTGTTTGTGTAGGTTTTATCAGATGAATTTTTAAGGATGGTTTACTGTATCCGCCAGTATTTCCACCGCTTTTGCCATGCAATCCATATCGATTCCCGAATAGTTAATAATAAACATTGAGTTTTGCATTCCTTCCTGCCTGTTACCATACTGTGACAGGCAGGATATATTTATTCCCCTTACTTTAACCATGCCGATTATTTCTCTGTCGTTTAAATCGGTTTTCAGCTTGATTATAAAATGCAGCCCGGAATCCTCCTCAAGGATAGTCGCTTTTTCCCCGAGAGGGCTGTCTTTTATTTGCTTTATAATAAGATCTCTTTTCGTTTTGTATGCTTTTCTCATGCGGTTAATGTGCCTTTCAAAATACCCTCCGTCGATAAATTCGGCAAGCGCGTATTGTTCGATGCCCGAAACCGTACAGGAATAAAAGCCGAGGGACGAATTGTATCTTTCAAGCAGCTCGGCGGGCAGCACTATATAGCTGATACGCAAAGAAGGGGATATTGTTTTGGAAAATGTGTTCATATATATAACCCTGCCCTGTGTGTCTATGCTCTCCATGGTGGGCAGCGGTTTTCCCGTGAAGCGGAATTCGCTGTCGTAATCGTCCTCGATGATATACCTTTCAGGTGCGGAATAAGCCCAGCCGAGTATTTCTCTTCTTCTTCCGGCAGGCATGACTATCCCTGTCGGGAAGTGATGGGAAGGCGAGATGTGAACTATATCGGCATCGCTTTTAATAAGTTCTCCTGATGAAAGTCCGTATCCGTCAAGCGCGATATATCTGCATTCCACGCCCTCGCTTTTATATACCGCGGCAATCTTGCCGTAGCCGGGATCCTCCACCGCGTATATTTTATCTTTGCCCAAAAGCTTTACCAAAAGTCCGTAAAGGTATTCCGTTCCCGCGCCGATAATTATTCGCTCCGGTGAAACCTCCATGCCCCTGAAACGGTAAAGCAGCCCCGCTATCGCTTCCCGAAGCTTCTTTACTCCGGCGTTGGGGAGCTTTTTCAGCGTTTCACCGCCGTATTCGCCGAGCACCTTTCTGATAACACCCGACCATACCGAAAACGGAAATATGTCGGTATTTATGTTGTTGTCGCGAAAATCGATAAAATATTTATCGCCTTCACTGGTATTTTTACGGGGAATAGCCGCGATGTTTTTATTCGGTATAACCGTAAACGGTATTTCGAGCGAGTGGGCAAAATAGCCGCTCTTTGTTTTTGAATAGATATAGCCCTCCGACATAAGCTGCATATACGCGTTTTGCACGGTCATCACGCTGATTTTCAGATGCTCCGCGAGGCTTCGCTTGGACGGCAGCTTTTCGTTAGGTTTTATAACGCCTTTTTCGATATCCGATTTTATACATTTATATAGGTAGAAGTATATCGGGGTTGCTCCCCGTTTTTCCATATCGTAGGTAAGCATAGTGATCCTTCCAATCTGGTATTATTAAATTATATTAAAATGGGTATTCCGATAATATCATATTTGTATTATAATATGTAAACAACAAAAAGTAAAGGGGATATTTATATATGTCAAACGAAAGATACGAGCTTAACAAGCAGCTGGCGCAGATGCTCAAGGGCGGCGTCATTATGGACGTCACCACTCCCGAACAGGCAAGGATTGCCGAAAAAGCGGGAGCGTGCGCGGTGATGGCGCTCGAGCGCATACCCGCAGACATAAGAGCGGTGGGCGGCGTTTCCCGCATGAGCGATCCTAAAATGGTCAAAGGAATACAGGCGGCGGTGTCCATACCCGTCATGGCGAAATGCCGCATAGGGCATTTTGTGGAAGCGCAGATTCTCGAGGCAATAGAGATAGATTATATCGACGAAAGCGAAGTGCTGTCGCCCGCCGACGACGTGTACCATATAGACAAAACAAAATTCAAGGTTCCTTTTGTCTGCGGAGCGAGGGATCTCGGCGAAGCGCTCAGGCGCATAAACGAGGGTGCTTCCATGATACGCACTAAGGGCGAACCTGGCACGGGCGACGTGGTACAGGCGGTCAGGCATATACGTCTTATGCAGGGCGAGATCAGAAGGATAAAATCCATGATCGAGGACGAGCTTTTTGAGGCGGCAAAGCGTCTTCAGGTACCGTATGACCTTGTGAAATATGTGCATGAGAACGGCAAGCTCCCCGTTGTCAACTTCGCGGCGGGCGGCGTCGCCACACCGGCGGACGCGGCGCTTATGATGCAGCTGGGCGCGGAGGGCGTTTTCGTGGGTTCGGGCATATTTAAATCGGGAAATCCCGAAAAAAGAGCGGCGGCGATAGTCAAGGCGGTGACCAACTTCAACGATCCGAAGCTGATTGCGGAGCTTTCGGAGGACCTCGGCGAAGCGATGGTGGGTATAAACGAAGGTGAAATTCAGCTTTTAATGGCGGAACGGGGTAAATAATGAACATAGGCATCCTTGCCGTTCAGGGGGCTTTCACAGAGCATAAAAAAATACTTGAAAAGCTCGGCGTCGCAAGCTTTGAAATAAGGCAAAAAAGCGATCTGGACAGACAAACGGACGGCATAATAATCCCCGGCGGCGAAAGCACGGTCATGGGCAAGCTGACGGAAGAGCTGGGAATGAAGGAAATCCTTCTCGGTTATATAAAAAGCGGAATACCGATTTTCGGCACCTGCGCGGGTATGATACTGCTGGCGGATAAAATCGAAGGCGAAGAAAAAGCGCATCTCGCGTCGATGGATATAACCGTCGTGCGAAACGCCTACGGCAGACAGCTGGGCAGCTTTGAAACCGTTTCGGAATTTGCCGGCAGACCCGTTAAAATGGTATTCATACGCGCCCCGTATGTCAGCCGAACAGGGGAAAACGTGAAGATTCTATCGACGGTGGACGGCAAAATTGCAGCCGTGCGTCAGGGCAACATGCTCGCCACCGCCTTTCATCCTGAGCTTACGGATGATGCGAGCGTGCATGAGTATTTTATCGGAATGATAAGGGATTTTAGTAATAATAAATAATATAAATGCATCCCTGCGGATAAAATTCCGCGGGGATGCCGTTTTATAAGCAGGTTATCACAAATATCCATTTAATGTCCACTGAATAAATCAAAAACCAAGCAGCGATGCGGCTTTCCCGGTTTTTGATTTATTCAAGTGCAAGGTTTTTACATTAAATTATATAAAAACCTTGCACTTGAATCCGGCATAATAAATACGCCGGATTCAGTGAGACATCAAGAAATGCTGTAAATTTATAAAAACTTCAGTTTTTATAAATTTATGCGGCATACGCCGCATGAAACAAACCGTTATACGGTTTATTCAGCAGACATTATTTATAAAATAATATGAAACTTAAACCCTCCGTAAAGCGTATAAAGATATGGAATGTACTGTCTTAACAGGTATACTTAATGCTTTAAATGGAAATATAACCATATAGCTATACAGGGGGATTTTGTATGTTAAATAAAAAACGTATGCTTTCTGCGGCACTCGGGCTTATGCTTATCATCGCCATGGCATTCAACCTTGCGGGCTGCTCTATTGAGGTGCAGGCAGCGGACCTGATGGACGGCGTCGAGGCAAAAACACCGACAGGCAGACAACCCGATGAGGCATTTACGGCATCATATGCCGATTTTTCAATGGAGCTGTTTAAGAAAACTATAACGGAAGGCAAAAATTCGCTTATATCCCCGCTTTCGGTTATGCTCGCGCTCGCCATGACCGCCAACGGCGCGGACACACAGACCAAGGCGGAAATGGAAACACTGCTCGGCGGCGGCATAAGCCTTGAGAATCTGAACGAATATCTGTATTATTATGTCAATTCTTTACCTTCCGATAAAAAATATAAGCTGGGAATCGCCAATTCCATATGGTTTCGTGACGACGAGGATACCCTTGCCGTGGAAGTCGATTTTTTACAGATAAACGCCGATTATTACAACGCCTCCGCGTATAAATCTCCGTTTGACGCTCAGACCGTCAAGGATATCAACAACTGGGTCAAGGATAAAACCGACGGTATGATAGACAGCATAGTTGACAGAATCGACGCCGATACCGTCATGTACCTTATCAACGCTCTGGTTTTCGACGCCGAATGGGCGACAATTTATGAAAAAAACAATATAACAGACGGCACCTTTACCGCTTATGACGGTAAAAAACGTACCGTCGAGATGATGTCGTCGGTGGAGGAGCGTTATATTGACGACGGGAAAGCCACGGGCTTTATAAAGTATTATAAAGACGGCAAATACGCTTTCGTCGCTCTGCTTCCCAATGTTGATATAACCCTTGACGAATATATAGATACTTTAACCGGAGAGGGCTTTGTTACGGCGGTCAAAAACGCCGAAAAAGTATCGGTCGAAGCGAAAACCCCGAAATTCAATTATGCCTATACCGTCACCATGAACGACGCGCTCAAAGCGTTGGGTATGCCGACCGCGTTTAACAGCGGAACGGCGGATTTCTCAAAGCTCGCAAGCTCGCCGTACGGAAATATTTATATCGGCGAGGTGCTTCACAAGACCTTTATTTCCGTGGACGAGCGCGGAACAAAGGCCGGAGCCGTCACCAAGGTGGAAATGAAATTAAAATCGTGCCCGATGTACGATTATACCGTGACGCTTGACCGCCCGTTTGTTTATGCGATAATCGACACCTCAACCAACCTCCCCGTGTTTATGGGAACCGTGACGGATATAGAATGATAATAAAACAGAGGAAACCATAAAGAATCGACATGCTTTATTTTAATTTATTTATCTTTGATTTTATAATCTGCTCTGTATCATTAATCGAATAATAA
>JAQVQF010000157.1 GCA_028701715.1 Eubacteriales bacterium
TGGGAATCTTATCTCGTATTTATAAGACTGCGATTTGTTTTCCGTTAATTTCGATATGGTTTTTTTGTCAAGACATACGGTGATATACCATTTGACCGAGGTCACCAGCTTGCCTTCGGAACGGGATATCAGCGTGTCGTCCGGGAGCTTGGACTCAAGGGAGTAGTATTCCTCCATGGTAATATTATCAAGCGAATTTGTTGTGAATATATTTTCATATCCGTCGCATGAGGAATAAAAATATCCCGCTTTTTCGGTTTTGAACACCGAAGACGAGCCCGTAAGCTGCTTTTGCAATTCGGTTATTCTGCTTTTATATATATCGATAACATAATCATATCCTCCCGCGGCGGTTAAAACGGAGGTTCGGCGGTTCATGAGTATAAGCAAATCGTCCTCGTTCAACGACGCCATGTTCAGGCTTCCTTCTCCCACCGCGGAGATGATATTGTATATTTTAGCGGCTATCGAGGAATCGAGCGATTCCAGATCGGTGGTGGAATAGGTTTTGGTTATGGATGATTTTTCAAGAACCGCGATTTTTTTATTGAGAATATTTATTTCTTCTTGAATTTTCGCGTCCGTGTCAAGCGAATATATTCTTAATATTTCCGCATTCTTGGGAACTTTTTCCCCGTCGGAGAAAAAATAGCAAGCGCTGCCGTTTCCGGAGATTATGACCGGATGCTCGTCGCGGAATATGTAGGCGTTGGCCGGAATCGATTTGGAGGATGTGGAATATACCGCGTTTTCCACCTCTACCATATCCCCTACGGTCAGACTTATCTGTACCGCCGAATACGCCATAAGGCAAAGCGCGGCTATACCAATAATAATGTTTTTGGTCAGGTGTTTCAATTTATGACCGTGCCTTTCAATATTAACGTATAACGTTTAACGCAGGTTTATGTCGGTTACGCAAGCGTAATGCTTATGTTCATTTATTTTCCGAACTATTCCGTAAGAAATTTTTCAATCACGGCTTTTGCTTTATCCGCATAATCTTTTTCTTTAATATCAATAAACCGTACGTCTTTAATGCGCTTGAAATACGATTGTTGGCGTTTTGCGTAATTTTTGGAATGCTGCTTTATCGTGTCCTTTGCTTCTTCAAGCGATATTTCGCCCTTAAAATAGGGAAAAAGCTCCTTATAGCCTATCGCGGCGGAAGCGGTGGGCGTGTTTTCAAGACCTTTTTCCCGCAAAGCCGATACTTCTTCTATAAGCCCCCGTTCAAACATAACCTCAACACGTTCGTTTATGCGCGAATAAATATAATTTCTGTCTTCGGAATACAGGCAGATATAAAGGGGTTCATATATTTTATCGCCGGAATTGTTTATTTTATTCATCTCCGTGGGCGTTTTTCCCGCGGTGAGGTATATTTCCAGGTATCTGATCACCCGTTTTAAATTATTGGGGTGCGTTTTGGCGGCGGCGAGGGGATCGACGGCTTCCAGTTGTTCGTAAAGCTCTCCGCCTCGTCCGGCTTCGGCTTTTTTCCAAAGCTCGTTTCTGACCTTTTCATCGCCCGCGCCTTCCGCCAGCGAAAAGGAATTAAACAGCATTTCGGAATAAAGCCCTGTCCCTCCCGTCACGAACGGGATTTTACCCCTCGAGGTGATGTCTTCAAGAGCGTGCATGGCGTGCTTTATAAAATCAGCGGAGGAAAAACGCCGCTCAATATCCATTATATTGACAAGGTGGTGCTTTACGCGTGCCATATCCTCCGCGTCGGGCTTCGCCGTGCCTATGTCCATCCCGCGGTAAACCTGCATGGAATCGGCGGATATTATTTCACCGCCGAAATGCTCGCAGCAGCAAAGCGCAAGCGATGACTTGCCGGAAGCGGTCTGCCCGCCTAAAACTATGGCTTTTTTTACTTTATTCATTCTATCTTACCGCCAAAAGGTTTAAGGTAAATGAGATTAAATTATTATATCATTGTTTGACGAACAATTCAACATATTAAAACAAGAAATTTGAATAAAGCGGGGATTATGTAAAGAAGCCCTCCGGAGCCGGAGTAAATCGGCTCACCGGAGGGCATTAACATATTATAATAATAGAAATATTATATCAGTATATCCAGCAAAATTTATACTTACCATTTCCTTCGGAAACAACGCATGCGGTTATCAGTATGAGATACGAATCACCTTCGGCACCGACATAGAAATCGAACTGTGAGTATAGTCCTTCCTCAGCACCTATATACAGCCATTCGTGCGCTTTGGATGGTACACCGTTGATTTTTTCATGATTCAAAATGAGCCAAGCCGCAAGATTGTTCCCGCGCAGGTTTTCCGGGTTAGCGTCCTTGTCAACCGTTTCGAGCAGAGCGGTAATTTCATTATACAGCTTTTCGTCGAGTATTTCCAAAATATTCTCCCGGTCGTCATTTTTAACGGAAGTCAAAAAATCCGTTACGGGCTTGAACACTTCTTCGCCGTGATCCGAGATTTCTTTTTCCAAATCATAATCGGAAACCGTAACCTCATCAGTCTCTTTGTTAATCAATACACGTACTCCGTTTTGATTTAAATCGGTTCCGAGAAAGAAGGTCTCGTCGTATTGATCGAGGTTTTCAAACTCTTCTGAAATGATATTGCAATATAAATCACATATTACCCAATGCTTGGATTCCTTATATCTCAGCAAGCCGTACGAAAAACGTTTCGTATCGGTATGGATGAACGAAGAAGAGTCAAACGTTCCGGCGGGAATAAGCGATTGCCCGGTTTTGTCAAAAATAACAAAATCATAATTGCCCGTATTTGTTTTCCATTTGAATTCGTAAACTTCGGAAGGTTTTATTATCAAAACATCATCTACGGTAATACCGGGTTCGAGCTCATAAATGATTTTTCCGCCGTATAACGCGGCATACTGCGTTTCGCCATCGGCTTTATTCCGACTCACAAGCAGGCAGTTACCGTCGTCCGCCTCTTTGACGGTCATGTATTCACCGTCCTCCGGTAAACTTTCTTCCGGTTGCGAAGGTTCTTCCGATGTAACGTCCGGTTCAGAAGATTCATCCTCCAACGACTGTTCGGCGCCGGTAACAAAGGAAGCGTTTATTTCGCTTGACGAATTCATGGAATATGTGCTTTCGTCGCCTACTGTGGTTTCTTGGCACGAACATAATAATAAGAAAACATGAATAAAAACTATACTTATTGCCAGTATCTTCTTGCTTTTCATTATAATTTCTCCTCTCAAAACTTAGTATATATGTTTTTATTTATTTTATTATTTAATAATAAAAATCATCAATTGTCTGTGCTTCTGCCGATGCTAACGCTTGTAAATTTGTATTAGTATAAAGCCATAAAGAAGAAGCGTAATTTGAATGGAAAGAATGTTCTAATATATAATATAACGGACAATTCGTTTCAGCGGCGTATCTTAAGACACCATACCAGTTTAACATTGAACCATCAGGTTCGTAATGAATGGTTCCGTCGGAATTTAAAACCGGTCTTTGATATAATTGCACCGAACTTATATTTAAACCGTTTGTGTTCATAACATTACGGATGGTTGTTCCTATTTCCAAAGCAAAATCATCGGCGTCATTTTTATTGTTTACATCATAAATAATAACTATTCTATTTGTACTTGAACTGTTATCCACAGCGTTTGAGTGTAACGAAAGAAACATATCAAAATTATCAGCCATATAACCTCTAGCCGATAATGATGGATTTGCAGTAGATGAAGTACGTGTTGTACCGACATTAAATCCAAGACTTTGGATAGAAGATTTTAAATATAAATGCAAATCCCACATTTTTGTTCCTTCATAATAATTTAAATATGCTCCTTGATTGTCACCTAATGTATGACCGGCATCCAACATTATTCCCACAGTAACAGTATATGTTATTTCTAAATATGGCGAAAATGTCGCTACATATGGACTTGTGATATTAAGTTGTGGGTAAATTGATACATAATTACTGTTCATAATATATTCACCCATGGAGTTAATTAACATAATACCACGAGAAGGATTTGCCGCTAATGGATCGTCTCTCCATATTTCTACGAAATCGGTTATATCAAGATACATATAACGCGAATTTTGATTATATGCGTATATTCCACCATAAGTAGTATAACTATAAAGATTTGATATATAGCTGTTCCAGCTTATGTTGCTATATGTTGTAGAACCACTCCAAGCGCTTCCGGTATATGCTTTAGCTGTCATAGAATAAAGATTTGCGTTTTCTACGTTTTGCACCAGAATGACACTTTCTATACGGTTAGCTAAACTAGTCCCAAAAATATTTTGATAAATATATGGAAATCTATATAATGCTCTTCCAATCCCTTTTAGCGATGACATTCCAATCAATAAATTTGAACAATTTGATGTGCCTATATTCGTTGAAGAAGTCGAATTTGAATACGCGGCAACATATTCAATGGCGTTTGAGCTGTTCAAAATTAGGGTAATTGATGGATCAATAACCACCGGGTATTCAACCGTAACATCTGAAAGGAATTCGTTGTCTACAGATATGGTTATTAAATATTCTTTTTTATCAATGATTGTTTCAACAGATATTTTACCGATGCATTGTTTTCCAGAATTATCATACACAATGATGTCAGAAAATATCGCAATTTCAGTATCTTCATTGTTTAAAACGACTAACTTTCCTTCTTTTGAATATGTAATGGTATAACCATCAGTATAGGCTATAAACTCATAGTCATATTTTTCAATTGGTTTTTCAAGAATTATATTGCATTTTACCCCGGAAAAAGTTGATGTATAAGAAATATCAATACCGTTTGAAAATGCATTTTTATACAACACTGTGTCTGTTCCTATTTTTTCGATGTCTTTAATTTCTTTGCATATTTGCTTGGGAACCATTGTTATTGCGAATTCTTCATACTTTAATGAAATTCCTTTTAATAAATTCTGTGGTAAAACTAATTTTCGTAAATTGCAATAGCAAGTTGCAATAGTTTCAGAAATCCATTTGACTCTATGGTAGAACGATGTGGGATTACGGAGGGAGGGCGTAGCCCGAACGGAGAAATCCCACATCGGCTCTCAACGACAGTCGGTGTATATTCGGACTCTCGCCGTCAGGCGG
>JAQVQF010000158.1 GCA_028701715.1 Eubacteriales bacterium
ACAGTCGCCGTACATGAAAGATGCGGAAAAGAAACGGAGATAATACCCTCGCGCCAATGGTATATCGACATTATGAACGAAAAAGAAAGGTTTTTGAAAGCCGCCGACGAAATAAACTGGTACCCGGCACATATGAAGGAGCGCTATACAGCCTGGGTTTCCAATTTAAAATGGGACTGGTGTATTTCGCGTCAGCGCTATTTCGGAATACCTTTTCCCGTCTGGTATTGCAAAAGCTGCGGTAAGGCCGTTTTTGCCTCTGCCGATGAGCTGCCCGTCAACCCGCTTGAAAAGGAATATAACGGCGTCTGCTCCTGCGGCTGCCGAGAATTCATACCCGAAAGCGCGGTGCTTGATACCTGGGCGACCTCTTCCGTAACCCCTCAGATAAACGAACGGCACGGTATCCCGCTTGTTCCGATGAGCATGAGAGCGCAGGCACATGAAATTATACGGACATGGACTTTTTATACCATTGTCAGAAGTCTTTATCACACCGGAGCCCTGCCCTGGAGGGATATAATGATAAGCGGCTTCGTGCTTGCCAAAAAGGGCGAAAAAATCAGCAAATCCAGGGGCAACGGCAACGATAATCTCGAACCGGCAAGGCTTGTCGCCGCTCATTCCTCGGACGCGCTGCGTTACTGGGCGGGGAACGCCAAGCTCGGCACCGACACCTTCTTTTCACCGGAGGATCTCGCGGTGTCCAAGCGCTTTATAACCAAGCTGTGGAACGCTTCCAAATTTGCGATATCCCACCTCGGAGATATGGATTTTTCGTATATTCCCTCCCTGCTGCCTGTCGACAGATGGATAATCGCCCGCACGGACGAAACGATTTTAAAAGCCTGCGCGCTGCTTGACAAGTACGAGGCAGGCGACGCGCGTCACGAGATTGACGAGCTGTTCTGGAAGGATTTCTGCGATTATTATATCGAAATAGCCAAGGAAAGGCTTTATCAGCCCAACCTGCACGGCATAGAAGAAAGAAGGAGCGGGCAATATGCCCTGTACTATACGCTGTTTAATATATTAAAGCTGTATGCGATATTTGTTCCGCATATCACGGAATATATTTATCAAGGCTTTTTCAGACAGCGTGAAAAGGAAAAATCCATTCATCTCACCCTGTGGGAAAAACCGAAAACACCCTGTACGGAAATAATAGCTTTCGGCGAAGCGTTAAAAGACGCGGTCGCCGCGGTTCGCAAATATAAGTCCGAAAACCGCCTTTCCATGAGCGCGGAAATCGAGGTCATGACTATAAACGCCAATGTTGATATAATCCCGTTATTTAAGCAGACCGAAGGGGACCTGCTTGCCTGCTCGAGGGCAGAGCATATCGAATATCATATAAATTAACATTGGTATTCTGTAGGGGCAGATATTATCCGCCCGCCGTATCCTCGTTATCTGTACCGTATTAATCAATATCGTACAATTAAGTGACGGGCGGATATTATCCGCCCCTACATAAATACTCGTTAAAGCCCTTCGGCAATATCAAATATCAGCCTTTCGGTTTTTTCCCAGCCGAGGCACGGATCGGTGATGGATTTGCCGTACACGTTTTCGCCGACCTTCTGCGCTCCGTCCTCGATATAGCTTTCCACCATAAGCCCTTTCACAAGGTTTCTAATGTCGGAGTTGGCGCGGCGGCTGTGGAGCACATCCTTGGCTATCCTGATCTGCTCAAGGTGCTTTTTACCGGAATTGGCGTGATTTGTGTCGATAATCACGGCGGGGTTATTCAACCCGGATTTAATGTAAACCTCATTCAATCTCTCAAGGTCTTCGTAATGATAATTGGGCAGCGGTTCACCGGTCGTATCGGTATATCCGCGCAGTATCGCGTGCGCGTAGGGGTTACCCTCGCTCTGCACCTCCCATCCTCTGTATATGAACTTATGAGGATGCTGCGCGGCGTTGACGGAATTGAGCATAATCATCAGATCGCCTTCGGTCGGATTTTTCATTCCCACGGGAATATTAAGCCCGCTTGCCGTCAGACGGTGCTGTTGATTTTCGACAGAGCGCGCGCCTATGGCGACATATGCCAGCAGGTCGGAAAGATAGCGATGATTGTCGGGATACAGCATTTCGTCCGCGCAGCTGAAGCCGCAGTCGCGCAGCGCGCACATATGCAGTTCCCGTATGGCAATAATACCTTTTAGCATATCGGGGTGTTCATTGGGTACGGGCTGATGGAGCATTCCCTTGTAACCGTCGCCTGTGGTTCTGGGCTTGTTGGTGTATATCCTCGGTATTATCAGTATGCCGTCGCCGACCTTATCCTGCATTATCCTTAAGCGGGAGATATAGTCAAGCACGGAGTTTTTGTCGTCCGCGGAGCAGGGACCGATTATTAAAAGAAATTTATCCGACTCACCGGATATTATTCTTTTTATTTCGGTGTCGCGCTCTTTTTTTATCCTCCCCATTTCCTCCGTAAGCGGGAATTCGGCCTTTATATCGTTGGGAATCGGAAGCTTCCTTAAAAAATTCATGTTCATAATCATTACCTACCCGATATTATTTGTGTCAAACTGTTTTCTGCGTTCGGTCGAGCATATCATCATTTCCTTCATACCCGCCGCGTCGCTTTCGGCAAGCAGCTGCTTGAATTTTGTTATCTGCGTAATAAAGGCGTCCATTTCCTTCAGCAAAGCCGTTTTGTTAAGCAGAAAAAGCTCGCTCCACATATTTTCGTTTATCTTGGCTATGCGCGTCAGATCGCGGAAGGAATCGCCCGTATAGTCGCGCAGATTGGGATTGTCGCTCGAGCACATCAGCGCCACGGCGATACAGTGGGTCAGCTGTGAAAGAAAGGCTATCATTTCGTCGTGCAGTTCGGGTGTCAGGCTGGTTATTTTACGGAAACCCAGCTCCTCCCCGAGCGACGCGCACAGCTCGATTGCCGATTCGGTGTTTTTTTCCGTCGGCACCACGATATAGTTTGCCTGACGGAATATGGCGTCGTCGCTGTTCCGAACGCCGTAAACCTCACGCCCTGCCATGGGGTGAGAGGCGATAAATTCCACATCGCCGCGCAGCATATCCTGTATTTTATATACCACCGAGCATTTAACCCCGGTTACGTCGGTGATTACCGCGCCGGATTTGAAATACCGCTGATACGTTTCTATCCATTCAATAAAAACATGCGGGTACAGCGCGAATATAACCACATCAGCTGTTGAAACAATTTCGGGTTCGACCGTGTCCGCACCGAAATCGATCATTCCCTTATCAAGGGCGTAATCTATCGACGACCGGCTGCGTGTTATCGCGCCGACATGATAGCCGCGCTTTTTCAGCGCCATCGCATAGCTGCCGCCGATCAATCCAAGCCCAACGATAAGTATGTTCATCTTATTGTTAATCTTCATTTTCTGTTTTCGCGCCGAGTGACGCTAACCTTTCAAAGAAATCGGGCATGCTTTTGGCAACGGCTTGGGGATTATTTATTTCTCCTCCGTATTTTGTGCAGAGCACCGCGAGAGCCATGACTATTCTGTGATCGCCGTGGCTTTCGAGTATTTCCGACGGAGCGTGCAGCTTTTCCGCCGAAACGGTTATGCTGTTTTCATATATGCTGACCTTTGCGCCGAATTTGGCAAGCTCCGCCGCCATGGCTTCGCCGCGGTCGCTCTCTTTCAGGCGGAGTCTGCGGGTTCCGGTGAATTCCGCTCCGCCGAATTCGGCCGCCATCGCAAGGAGTATCGGCGCGAGATCCGGGCAGTCGTTGAGAGGCAGAGGCTCTTTACCGAGCAGATTAAAGTACCTTTTATATATTTTATCGCCCTGTAAGCTGTTTTCGTCAAGTCCGTTGACGGATACATTATGACCTATAAGATTCAACGCTTCAAAAAACGCGGCGTTGGAATAATCTCCTTCGATACGGGCGTCATGCGAGATATATCGTTGATTCCCCGTTATGATTATACGGTTACCGCTAAGAGACACTTTAATACCGTACTCTTTAAGAACTTTAAGCGTCATCGCAAGGTACGGAGCGCTTTCCTGCCTGCCTGTTATTCTTATTTCACTGTCACCGCCCAGCAAAGGCAAAGCGAATAAAAGTCCGGTTATAAACTGACTGCTTACATCACCGGGGATTTCATATATTCCCGGTGTCAGTTTACCGCGGAGGGTTAAAAAGCCATCAGACCTCTCAAACAGCATACCGCGTTCTTCACACAGCTTTTCATATATCCCCAAGGGGCGCTCGAACAGCCTTTGCTTTCCGCAAAGCGTTATTTTTTTATCCGTAAGCAGACATAAAGGGATCAAAAAACGCAGGGTGCTGCCGCTTTCGTTTACAAAAAGAACGTCCTTTGATTTTAATTTATAAATATCAAAGCCTGTTATTTTTACGCTTGCTTTGTCGGCTTCAATTATTCCGCCAAGCGTTTGAACGCAGTCGAGGGTGGCTTTTATATCGTCCGAAAAAGTGATATTTTCAAGCACCGACTGACCTTCCGCAAGTGCGGCACAGATTATATGACGGTGAGCCATGCTCTTGGAGGGCGGGGCTGTAATTTCGCCGTCAAGGCTTGACGGATAAATTTTTACCCTCATGCTTCATACCCGCAATAACGAAGAAGAAAATCTATCGCTTCGGTATATCCGGCAAAGCCGTGACCGGATATTGTCTTTACGCAATACTGACGGATATAGCTTATCCTCCTGAATTCTTCCCTGCTTTCAATATCCGAAATATGAACCTCTACCGCCGGAATCCCTACGGCTTTGAGAGCGTCGAGTATCGCTATGCTTGTATGCGTATACGCGCCGGGATTTATTACAATACCGTTAAATGTACCGTATGCCGATTGTATTTCGTCTACTATAACTCCTTCGTGGTTGGACTGAAAGGCTTTCATATCTATATTTTTCTTGCGGCGAAAATCGGAAACATACGAAACCAAATCGCCGTAGGTCTCTTTGCCGTATATTTCGGGCTCGCGTATGCCGAGCATATTAAGATTAGGCCCGTTTATTATTAATATCTTCATTTTATTATTCCCATCTTCGTTTTATTGCATCAGATAATCGGTGCCGTATCTGCCGCTTA
>JAQVQF010000159.1 GCA_028701715.1 Eubacteriales bacterium
CTTATGACCTCGTCGCCGCGTAAACGATTCGGGCTTTCTGAAAACCTAAACGATTTTACCGTCTACGATCTCAACGCTCGGTATAATATAAATCCCGATGAATTCCTGTCGATGGGAAAATCGACGCCATTTGCCGGATGGAGGGTTTACGGGAAATGTATGGCGACCTTCCTTGACGGTAAACCCGTATGGCTTGCGCCAGAAGCACGGGAAATTTTAAAAGACAGGATATAATTTAATGGAAGAAAGAATATTCACCGTAAAATCGAATAAGCTTATCGCCCGGGATGTGTATGAAATAAAGCTTTCGGGCGACATTTCGGGAATGCAACGTCCGGGGCAGTTCGTCAACATAAAGCTTGACGGCTTTTACCTGCGCCGCCCAATATCCGTTTGCGACATTTCTGCGGACAGCCTGACGCTTATATACAAAACGGTCGGCAACGGCACCGAATATATGTCAACCCTTCAGGAAGGAAAAAAGCTCGATTTGCTGACCATGCTGGGAAACGGCTATGACATATCAAAAAGCGGTTCTTCACCCCTTCTTATCGGCGGCGGATGCGGAGTTCCCCCGCTGTATCTGCTGGCGAAAACGCTTGTCGCCGAAGGTAAAAGCGTCACTATAATAACAGGCTTCAATACAAAAAGCGAGATGTTTTATAAAAACGAGTTTAAATCGCTCGGCATAAGGACGCTTGTCGCAACCGCCGACGGTTCATACGGCGCAAAGGGCTTTGTGACCGACGCCATGGTCAAATGCGGGGATTTTTCCTACACCTATGCCTGCGGACCCGAGCCTATGCTTAAAGCCGTATATTACGCCTCAAAGGCTTCCGGTCAATACAGCTTCGAGGAACGCATGGGCTGCGGCTTCGGCGCCTGTATGGGCTGCAGCTGCAAGACCTTGTACGGCAGCAAGCGTATATGCAAGGACGGTCCGGTGCTGGAAAAGGAGGAAATCATATGGCCGACACAAGAGTAGCTCTCTGCGGAATAACGCTCGACAATCCGGTGATTCCGGCAAGCGGTACCTTCGGCTACGGATATGAATTTGCGAAATTTTACGATATAAACCGTCTTGGGACATTCTCTTTTAAAGGCACCACAAAAGAGCCGAGGTTCGGTAACGCCACGCCGAGAATTGCGGAATGTCCTTCCGGACTTCTCAACTGCGTGGGCTTGCAAAATCCGGGTGTAAATGCCGTTATAAGCGATGAGCTTCCCAAACTGAAAAAGGTGTTTCGCAAGCCCGTTATGGCAAATGTAAGCGGATTTTCCACCGAAGAATACGTTTACACCGCTTCTCTTTTGGACAAGGAAGAGCAGGTGGGCTGGATAGAGCTTAACATAAGCTGCCCAAATGTCCACGGAGGCGGCATGGCTTTCGGCACTTCGCCGAAGATGGCGTACGAGGTCGTCGCGGCGGTCAGAAAAGAGGTTAAAAAGCCGCTGATAGTCAAGCTTTCGCCAAATGTGACGGATATTGCTTCGGTCGCCGCAGCCTGCGAAAGCGCGGATGCCGACGGTATCAGCCTTATAAACACCGTACTCGGAATGAGGATAAACCTAAAAACAAGAAAACCACTGCTTGCCAACATAACCGGGGGACTTTCAGGACCGGCGTTGCTGCCGATAGCTCTCAGAATGATTTATCAGGTATATGAAGCCGTAAAAATTCCCATAATCGGCATGGGCGGAATAAGCTGCGCGGAGGATGTTGTCGAAGCTATGCTGGCGGGGGCGACCGCGGTCGAAATCGGTGCGGCAAATCTTGTAAATCCGTACGCGTGCCGCGATATTATCGAAGCCCTGCCGGAAACAATGGAAAAGTATAAAATAAATAAATTAGCAGAAATAACAGGAGGCGCACATTGATGGGAAAAGACGTTATAATAGCCTGCGACTTTCCGTCCGCAGAGGAAACGCTTTCTTTCCTTGCGGGTTTCGGGGAGGAAAGACCGTTTATAAAAATAGGAATGGAGCTGTTTTACGCGGAAGGACCGCGGATAGTGAGAGACTTAAAGGAACGCGGACACGGGATATTCCTCGACCTTAAGCTGCACGACATACCCAACACCGTTAAAAAAGCCATGAGGGTATTATCCTCACTCGGCGCGGATATGTGCAATCTCCACGCCGCCGGCACCAAAGCCATGATGGCCGCAGCCCTCGAAGGACTGACAAGACCGGACGGAAGTCGTCCGCTGCTTATCGCCGTGACCCAGCTTACCTCGACAAGCGAGGAACGCATGCGTGACGAATTGCTTATAGCCTCTTCTATGGATGAAGCGGTGATAAAATACGCGGAAAACGCAAGGGAAGCGGGACTGGACGGGGTGGTATGCTCTCCGCTGGAGGCGGCGAGGGTGCATTCGGTTTGCGGATTCAGCTTTCTGACGGTCACGCCCGGAGTTAGGTTCGCGGAAAACGATACGGCAGATCAGGCGCGCGTCACCACACCGTCGGAAGCCAAGCGCATGGGATCGGATTATATCGTCGTCGGCCGTCCGATAACCGCGGCGGCAAATCCCGTTGAAGCGTATCACAAGTGTTTAAAAGATTTTATATAAAGGGGTATAATATGGAAACAAAAAAACTCATAGCAAAGGATCTTCTCGGCATTAGGGCGGTTTTTTTCAGACCCGACGAGGTGTTCATCTGGGCGAGCGGCATAAAAAGCCCGGTTTACTGTGACAACAGGCTGACGCTCACGGATGTAAATGTACGCGGAAATGTGGAAAACGGGCTTGCCGCGCTTATAAAAAGCAATTACCCCGAGGCCGAAATAATCATGGGCACCAGCACCGCCGGTATCGCCCACGCCGCCATCACGGCGCACATTTTAGGGCTTCCCATGGGCTATGTACGTTCCGGCGCGAAGGACCACGGACGTAAAAATCAAATTGAGGGTAAGCTGGTACCGGGTCAAAAAACCGTGGTGGTTGAGGACCTTATCTCAACCGGGGGCAGTGTCATCGAGGTGGTGCAAATACTCCGCGAAGCGGGAGCGGATGTCATGGGAGTGGCGAGTATCTTCACCTACAACATGACGAAAGGCATAGAACGTCTTGACAAAGCGCAAATCAGGAATGTATCGCTCACCGATTTCGACACCGTGGTACAAACGGCGGTGGAGTGCGGGTATATAGATGAAGCCGATATAACCAAGCTATTGGCTTTCAGGGACAATCCCTCAGACGAAAGCTGGATAAGGAGATAGCCGATGAGAAGTCTTACCGATATTAAGGAGCTTACGGTCGGGGAAATCGACGGTCTTATAGAAACCGCGCTCGATATTATAGCAAACCCGAAAAAATACGAGCAAAGATGCGACCATAAAAAGATGGCGACGCTCTTTTATGAGCCTTCCACACGGACGCGTCTCAGCTTTGAGTCCGCCATGATTGAGCTCGGCGGGAACGCGATCGGCTTCTCGTCGGCGGACGCAAGCTCCGCCGCTAAGGGAGAAAGCGTCGCCGACACCATAAAAACCGTCGCCTGCTTTGCCGACATAATTGCCATACGCCATCCGAAAGAGGGCGCGGCGCATGTAGCGGCGATTAATTCCCCCGTTCCCGTAATCAACGCGGGTGACGGAGGGCATAATCACCCAACCCAGACGTTAACCGATCTGCTGACCATAAAACGCGAAAAGGGCGGTTTTGAAAATCTCACCGTCGGCATATGCGGCGATCTGAAATTCGGCAGGACGGTTCATTCCCTGATAAGCGCGCTTTCACGCTACGGCGGTATTAAATATGTACTTATATCACCGGAGGAGCTATGCGTACCCGAATATGTAAAGGACGAAACGCTTATTCCGGGTGGCATCCCCTTTGAGGAGGTACGCGACCTTGAAAAAGCCATGCCGGAGCTGGACATACTTTACATGACTCGGGTTCAAAAGGAACGCTTCTTCAACGAAGCCGATTATCTGCGTCTGAAGGACACCTATATACTTACCCCCGATAAATTAAAAGAAGCGAAGCCCGACCTTTGTATAATGCATCCCCTGCCGAGGGTAAACGAAATATCCGTCGCCATCGATTCCGACAGCCGCGCCTGCTATTTCAGGCAGGTTCAGAACGGGAAATTCATACGAATGGCGCTGATAATGAAATTATTGGGTGTTTGATAAATTTATTTTCAAACAACAGAAAGGCATGATAATAATATGGTAATAGGACAGATAACCGACGGAATAGTGCTCGACCATATCACGGCGGGCAGGGGTATGGAAATATACCGCACTCTCGGGCTCGGAAGCCTCGGCTGCACGGTGGCCATGATAAACAACGCCGAAAGCACGAAGATGGGGCGTAAGGATATAATAAAAATAGGTAAAATTATCGATCTGGATTTTACCGTGCTCGGATATATCGACCCCGGTATTACGGTTAATGTAATACGCGACGGCAAGCTGGTCAAGCGTGACCACCTTACGCTTCCCGAAAGGCTTATAAACGTGTTAAAATGTAAAAATCCCCGCTGTATAACCTCCAGCGAACAGGAGCTTGACCAGGTTTTCAGGCTCGCCGATACCCAAACACGCACATATCGCTGCGTTTATTGCGATTCCAAAGCCAAATAACCGATCCGCATTAAAAAGACGCCGCCCGTTTGTTTTATCCGAAACGGCGGCGTTATTATTTTTATTTATGTGACCGAAGCAGCGTTATGAAACGGTTACGGGTTTCCCTGCCGCCATATCTTTTCTTGCTTCTTTTCTGTAGGCTTTATGAAGTATCAGCGGAGTGGCGAAGCTGGTTATAAGTATCATAATGACAATAAAAGGCATTATTGAGCTGTCAATAATTCCGTTTTCGACCCCCTTTTGAGCGGTGACCAACGCCACCTCGGCTCTTACCATCATACCGACACCCACCTTGAGCGAATCGCCGAGGCTGTAACGGCAGGAAAACGCAGCGGCTCCGCAGCCCATCACTTTACCGGCTATTCCGGCGATTATAAACATCACACCGAAAAAAACCATATCCGTATTAATGCCCGAAAACCGTGTCGATATGCCTATGTTGCCGAAAAATATGGGAGCGAA
>JAQVQF010000160.1 GCA_028701715.1 Eubacteriales bacterium
CAGGACACCGCAAGCAGACAGGCGACGGTGAGTATAAGACTGATGATTTTTTTCATGGCGTTATATTCCTTTCAGATTGGGTTACTGGTTTTTGGTGTAGGAAGGCATGAATTCGGGGTTTGTCCAGGCGTTGTTCTGCTTGAGGTAAGCGTAATTTCTCAATGTTGCGGTCCAGAGACTGTAGGCGTCGTTGGTGAGATGACAACCGTTGTACCCTTCACCCACCTGATAATCGGTGCAGTATTTGTCCGCAAGCACGTTTCCGTTCATCAGGAAAGTGGACACATCAATAAAGTCTAAGCCGTTCGTGTTGCAGTATTCGAGCATTTTATTGTTAAGGGCAGAAATGTTGCCGTTATTGAGCCGTCCATATGAATTATGATTATAAACCATATAAGTGTTGCTGAGAATGACAATATTGACATTGGGACTTTTGGCTTTTATGGAATTGATAAGATTAATTGTCGTGTTGAAGGTATCGTCCACACAGGTAGCGGTATTATGCAGAGCGATTTCGTTCAAAGCCATGACCGAAAGATAAACCGTGCTGACTCCCGATTCGGCTACGGCGTCCGCGCTGTTCATTTTAGTGCCGCCGTATTTAGGATGCCAGGATCCATCAGATACCGCCTTGGAATCCTCCAAAGAGGAAAAGTTGGAAGAAGCGAAAAATTTGCTGCCTCCCAAAAAACCGGGGTATTTGGAACGCTTCTGGGAGTAAAAGTTATAAAAATGAACCATTATGGAATTGCCGATAAATATGGAATCGGTAAAATACTCGTCGTATACCGAAGAAGTAAGCGTGGAGAACGTAATGCCGTCAAGCGTTTCGTAGGGCAGCTGCAAGGAAATCTGAGAAGATTCGTCGGCGGAGGATTCATCATCGGAGGATTCATCTTCGGAACTGTCTTCATCCGACGAATCGTCTGAAGAGGGTTCTGTGGAATCGGGTGATTCCTCGGAAGAGCCGTCCGGCGATTCGTCCTGGGAACTATTCGGTTCGGAAATATTATCGGAAGTGGAGTTGCTTTCCGACTTGGAAAGCGAAGGATCGCTCTCGTTCTCTATCGGCAAGCTCACACATGACACTATCGTAAGTAAAATGACAATTACTGACATTATTAACGTAAAAATCTTTACTCTCATGGCTTAAACCTTTCTTCGTTTTACATGTGGTCGATTTACATAATATTATATCTCAGTAAAATCCTTATGTCAATAGATAGAAGTAAACAATAACACATTGGAATAAAATTTTTCAGGAGGAAAAGAATAACGTCGGGTGATTAAAATGGACTCGAATATAAACAGCATCGGGCAGCTTGAAGAGGAGCTGGAAAAGAAATTTACAGGCTGCGCGGATTTTATATCCCGCAAGCTGGCGTTGGGTAACGCCGCAGGCCTTATTTGCTGTATCAGGGAAATGGCGGATAAAAATTATATCGCCGATAAAATAATACGTCCGCTTTTCGCAAAGGGTGATTTTAAAGATTTTAACGGTAATTTTGACGGTGTGCTCCAAACAACGGCAATCACCCGCGGAGATAACATAGATGACATATGCTGTGCGCTCTGTACGGGCGGTGCGTTGGTGGCGGTGGATAACGGCTGTCTGCACGCTGTCATATGCCCTGCCGATTCATATTTCGGCCGTTCCGCGGGCAAATCCGATACCGATATTACGGTAAGAGGACCGCAGACCAGCTTTGTCGACGACATCGATAAAAATGTCAGCTCTCTGCGTAAAATAATACGTTCTCCTTCGCTGAAAATCGAAAGCTTTAAAAAAGGAAATATAACCAACACCAGAATAGCGTTGCTGTTTATAGAAGGAAGAGCCGAAAGCACGCTGATCGACGCCGCCAGGCGTAAGCTCAATGAAATATCCGCGTCTGTCATTGTGGACAGCGGCAATATAGAATCGCTTATCCAAAACAACCGCTACGGCTTTTTTCCGTCCTTCGGCGTTACCGAAAAGGTGGATAAAGCGGCAAGCCTGCTCGCGTCCGGAAGGGTTGTCATAATCTGTGACGGTTCGCCCTTTATAATTACCGCACCGTATGTTTTTATGGAATCGCTCCAGTCCGCGGAGGACTATCTTCGCTCGCCGTATTACGCCACATTTTCAAGGCTGCTGAGGTTCGCGTCATTGCTCGCCGCGTTGTTCCTCCCGGCGCTGTTTCTGATTCTCGTCAACGAACACCCGGAATTGTTGCCGACAGAGCTTACCGATATTATAACCGAACAGAGGGAGGGTATACCCTTTACGCTGTTTATCGAGGTTATGCTTATGCTAATCGTGTTTGAGATGTTGCGCGAGGTGGGCGTGCGTATGCCGCGCCCCGTGGGTAACGCCGTGGGGCTTGTCGGCTCGATTATAATAGGGGACGCGGCAACCAAGGCGGGGGTGGCGTCGACCACGGTAATCCTTATTGTCGCCATATCCGCGGTGGCTAATTTTATCGTACCCGCTTATATGAATACCACTTCGATATTAAGGCTTGTTTTCCTTACGGCGGCCTGGCTGGCGGGGTTTGCTGGGCTGATATTCGTTTCCGGGACGGCGCTCTGCGCTCTATGCGCCAAGGAAAATCTAAACACCCCCTATATGTCGTCGATCACGCCGTTTAAAGCTTCCTCAATGCTTGATTTTATTATAGCCGTACCGCAGAAAACCCTTGGCAGAAAGGAAAAACCTTGATTTCATTTTATCTCATCTTCGTCTCGTCGCTCGCGGCGTTCGCGTTTACGGGGATATATGCGTTTATATCCTTCGCGCTGTTTTTACTCTTTGCTTTAATATCCTCCTTCGCAAGGCGGCTTTTTTCTCCGGCGGCGTCTGTAATTTGGCTGACCGTTCTGGCGTCCTTTGTATGGTTTATATATGACCTGCTCGGGCTGACGGCATGTATTATATGCGCGCTCTGTATCGTTTCGGGCGGATTTTTCGGTGTCGACGGAGTCAGGCGAAGCGGAGACATACTGTTTGCTGTCGGAATTGCTTTTATCATTCTGTCGCTTTTCTTCAAAGGAGACAGAAACATTTCGGCGGCGGAGTATTTTATCCCCGTTTCGGCTTTTTCCGGAATATCATCGGCGGCGGTATCCGGAAAGAAACCCCTCGCGGTGTTAATATCCTGTATTATCGGAGGCATAACCGGCGCGGCGGTGTATTTCGGGGGAGGGCTGTTCGATGAGATATATCTGTATGCCGTGCTGTTTACGGTCGGAGCGACTCATACCGCATTCGTAATATCCGGGTTTAAAAAAGCATAGAATATTCGGGGTGGTTTTATGGATTCCTGTATTAAAAGCGAAAAAACGCTTAAAAAAGAATATAAAGATGAAAGCGGTAAACCGGTTATGCTGGTGAATATATCGGTACCGGTGTTATCCGGTGACGAGCTTTTCAAAGCCAACAGCGAAAAACTGTATGGCGGTATATTTGACGGCTTTTTATCGTATTGCGAAAAAAAGCTATACAAAAAAGCGATTAAGGAATCGGCGGGTGAGGAATTTAACCCGCGCGGCGGCGTGTTGAAATATACGGTTTCCTTTGAAAACGATTTATTTTTTTCCGCGTTTATCGACGCTTCGGTATTCGACGGCAAGACGCGGAGCAAGGTGGCGCGGCTTTCGCAGGTATGGTCAAAAAAGGAAGGCCGACTTTTAAACTTTTATGATTTCTTTAACCGTGCCGATCGCGAACGGCTCCTGAGCCTTATAGCGTCCGAGGTTAAAAACAAAAGAACGTCGGGCATTTCGGAATATAAAAAAGGGGTGGAAAACCTTCTTGAAAGCTGTGCCGATTTTTCAAGATTTTATCTTGTCCCGGGCGGCTACGCTTTTTATTACGCGCCGGGAGAGCTTTCCGATTCGCGGCTGCCCGAGGTATTCATAACCGGCTTCAAGTCGGAAAAAATCACTGCCAAATAAAAGCTTTGCTCGGTTTTGCTTTTTCACTTTGTTTGCGTTAAAAATGTTTTCGGTATTGACGTTAAGGCAAAATAGGAGTATAATTATTATATCGAACTATTCGGAAAGGAACATAACTATGAAACAGCTTAGAGTTGTGATACTCGGACAGGGAAGAAGCGGCAGGGATATACACGGACTTCATCTTAAAACCGATACCGAACGCTTTAAGGTCGTAGCGGTTGTCGAGCCTGTTTCGGAACGCAGGGAAAGAGCGCAGACCGAATACGGCTGTGAGGTTTTTAACGATTACCGTCAGATACTTGACAGAAAAGATGTCGACCTTGTAATAAACGCCACTCCGAGCTATCTTCATTTTCAAATCACAAAGGATTTATTTGAACACGGCTTTAACGTACTTACGGAAAAGCCCTTTGTTCCCACCGTGGAGCAGTTTGACATATTGAAATCGACCGCCGAAGCACACGATTGCAAAATGCTTATTTTCCAGCAGTCGCGCTTTGCCGCGTATTTTCTTAAGGTTAAGGAAATCCTTACGTCGGGCGTTCTGGGCAGACCTGCGCAGATCGGTATTCAATTCAACGGCTTTGCGAGGAGATGGGATTGGCAGTGTCTTCTCGAATATAACGGCGGCGCGCTCGCCAACACCGGGCCTCATCCTCTCGACCAGGCGCTGAATCTGCTTGACATGTACGACGGTATGCCGAACGTGTTTTGCAAAATGGACAAGCTGAATGTTTTCGGTAACGCCGAGGACTATTGCAAGCTTATACTCACCGCTCCGGGAAAGCCCTTAATCGACCTTGAAATTTCCTCCGCCGACGCGTACCCTCTTTTTACATACAAGATACACGGTTCAAACGGAAGCCTGAAGGGCACAATGTCGCACATAGATTGGAAATATTTCAAGCCGGAGGAGGCTCCCGAACAGCATAACGTGCCCGGCGCGCTTTATACCACCGAAGAAAAATATCCCGCCTACTGCGCAGAAGCATTAAAATGGTATGAGGAAAGCTGGGACGGAGATCCGCGTGCGCCCTTTATCGCCGCGGTGCGTATATATTACGATCAAATTTACAGGCTGTTTACGGAAGACATACC
>JAQVQF010000012.1 GCA_028701715.1 Eubacteriales bacterium
ACGGCGTTATCGGCAGAGGAGCCTCCCCGAGCGGAGCTTCCACCGGTGAATTTGAAGCTCTTGAGCTACGTGACGGCGACAAGAGCCGTTTCGGCGGAAAAGGGGTTACCAAAGCTGTCAATAATATCAACACCGTTATCAATGATACATTAAAAGGAATGGATGCCGCCGATATCTATGCCATAGATAACGCAATGATCGAAGCGGACGGCACAAAGGATAAATCCAAGCTCGGCGCCAACGCAATTCTTGCCGTTTCCATTGCCGCGGCAAAGGCCGCTTCCATATCGCTGGGAATCCCCCTTTATAAATTTTTAGGCGGCATTCAGGGTAACCGTCTGCCTGTTCCGATGATGAACATCCTCAACGGCGGCGCGCATGCCGCAAACACGGTTGACGTACAGGAATTCATGATTATACCCGCAGGCGCAGGAAGCTTCCGCGAAGGGCTGCGCTGGTGTACGGAGGTGTTCCACACGCTCGCGGCTATTCTTAAATTCAAGGGGTTGACAACTTCCGTCGGCGACGAGGGAGGCTTCGCGCCCAACCTCAGCGGCGATGAGGAAGCTATTGAGTATATTCTTGAAGCGATTAAAAAAGCGGGCTATGTGCCGGGCAGGGATTTCGTTCTTGCCATGGATGCCGCCGCCAGCGAATGGAAGAGCGGAGTAAAAGGCGAATACCTGCTTCCCAAGTGCGACAAACGCTACACCTCCGCAGAGCTTGTGGCTCACTGGAAGGAGCTTTCTGAGAAATATCCCATTTACTCGATCGAAGACGGCTTGGACGAGGAGGACTGGGAGGGCTGGCAGCTGATAACCAAGGAGCTTGGCGACAAGCTGCAGCTTGTCGGCGACGACCTGTTTGTCACAAACACGGAACGTATCTCAAAGGGCATAAAGCTCGGCTGCGGCAACTCTATTCTTATTAAACTTAACCAGATTGGTTCGGTATCCGAAACGCTCGAAGCTGTCATGATGGCGCATAAAGCGGGTTATACCGCTGTTGTTTCACACCGTTCCGGCGAGACGGAGGACACAACCATCGCGGATCTTGCGGTAGCTCTGAATACCCGCCAGATAAAAACCGGAGCACCCAGCCGCAGCGAACGTGTGGCAAAATATAACCGGTTACTTCGCATAGAGGAAGAGCTTGGCGCCAGCGCCGTTTATCCGGGTTTTGAAGCTTTTTCGGTAAAGAAGTAAGCATAAATAATGTCCACTGAATAAATCAAAAACCAAGCCGCGATGCGGCTTTTCCGGTTTTTTGATTTATTCAAGTGCAAGGTTTTTACATTAAATTATGTAAAAACCTTGCACTTGAATCCGGCATAATAAATACGCCGGATTCAGTGAGACATCATGAAATGCTGTAAATTCATAAAAACTTCAGTTTTTATGAATTTATGCGGCATACGCCGCATGAACAAACCGTTATACGGTTTGTTCAGCAGACATTAAATAATAAATAATAATTCATTATTTCCCCGACCTGTCGGGGAATTTTCATTTTATGATTACCGACCGCGCTTTCGTAATGTTTGTTATATTTATCCGACAAAACGCCAATAATAAGCCAAAGGAGATTTAACTTATGGGTATTATAGGATGGATTGTCATAGGCGCGCTCGCCGGATGGCTGGCGAGCATTATAACGGGAAACAACAAGCGCATGGGCGCGGGCGCGAACATTTTGGTGGGAATTATCGGCGGCGTTATTGGCGGCATAATAATGAATCTTTTAGGAGGCTACGGTATCACGGGGTTTAATTTCTGGAGCCTGCTTGTAGCGACAGGCGGCGCGGCGGTGCTGCTGTTTATCGTAAATATGTTCAGACACGGAAGCTGAGCAAAGCCGGAGCCAAAGCCAAAGCAAACGTCAAACGATTAATAACAGTAAAACGAGGTATAGGTATTGAGCAACCATTTGAAAGATCAATCAAGCCCTTATCTGCTTCAACACGCCGAAAATCCGGTGGATTGGTTCCCGTGGGGCGAGGAGGCTTTTCAAAAAGCCCGAACCGAGGACAAGCCCGTATTTTTAAGCATCGGCTATTCCACCTGCCATTGGTGTCATGTCATGGCACATGAAAGCTTCGAGGATGACGAAACCGCTCGTCTGCTTAACGAATATTTTATATCAATTAAAGTGGACAAGGAAGAACGCCCTGATATCGACAGCATTTATATGTCCGTTTGTCAGGCGTTGACCGGAAGCGGCGGATGGCCGATGAGCATTTTTATGACTCCCGATAAAAAGCCCTTTTATGCCGGGACCTATTTTCCCAAGGAATCGCGGTACGGTATGACGGGCTTCAATAATCTGCTGAAGATAATCCATGAAAAATGGGAAAGCGGCAGAAAGCAGCTGTCGGAATCGTCCGACCGCATAGTCGCCGCCTTAAACCGCGCCGATACGGTGCGTGCGGAAATAAAAAATGAAGGCGATTTGATACAGACGGCGGTCAAGCATTTCAGAAACAGTTACGACAAAAAATACGGAGGATTCGGTAACGCTCCGAAATTTCCTGCGGCGCACAATCTGTGGTTTTTGATGACCTGCTATGAAAAAAGCTGTGGCGACGATGCGCTCGAAATGGCGGAGCATACACTCGAACGCATGTACCTCGGAGGGCTGTTCGACCACATAGGGTACGGTTTTTCGCGCTATTCCACCGACCGATATTTTCTTGTGCCGCATTTTGAAAAGATGCTGTACGACAACGCGCTTCTAATTATCGCCTACTGCAAGGCATATCGTATAACCAAAAAAAAGCTATACCTTGATATCGCCGAAAAAACCGCTTTTTATATTCTGCGTGAGATGACCTCTCCCGAAGGCGGCTTTTATTCCGCGCAGGACGCGGACAGCGACGGCGAGGAAGGCAAATACTATGTTTTTAAGCCTTTTGAAATAATATCCTTGCTGGGTGAAAAAGAGGGTGAAGCGTTCAACCGTTGTTTCGGAATTGACGAAAAGGGAAACTTTGAAGGCAAAAATATTCTCAATCTTTCAGATAAAAGCCGGCTTGACGGCGTGATTGAACATTTAATACCGAAAGTTTATGAATATCGCACAAAACGCGCCAAGCTGCATTTGGACGATAAAATTCTGACCTCATGGAATTCGCTTATGATAACGGCAATGTGCCGTCTTTACCGCGAAACCGAAAATATCGCCTACCTTAAAACCGCCAAAAAAGCGCAGAGCTATATAGAAAATCATCTGAGCGAGGGTAATGCCCTATATGTCAGCCGCAGGGGTGAAGCAAAGGGTGCGGCGGGATTTATTGACGATTACGCATATTATATTCACTCCCTGCTTTCGCTGTATGAAGCCGCGTGCGACGTATCATATTTGAAAAAAGCCGAATTATTCTGTGAAAGAGCATTGTCGGATTTCTTCGATTACAATACGGGAGGATTTTATCTGTACGGTAAAAGCCACGAAAAGTTGATATTGCATCCGAAGGAGACTTACGACGGCGCAATGCCTTCCGGAAATTCAATCATGGCGTATAATCTTGTGCGGTTGTTTTATATAACGCACGATAAAAAAACGGAAGAAGCGCTTAAAAAGCAAATGGCTTTTATGTCGGCGGAGGCGGGCGATTATCCCGCGGGGCACGCTATGTTTCTTACCGCGTTTTCGGATTATGCAAATCCTCCGCAGACGGTTACGGCCGTTGTTCAAAATGCATCTGATATCGCACGGCTGCCGTTTGTTGTGTCGCCCGACAGCGTTATCAGGCTGCTTAACAAGCCCGCGGACGAATATGTGCTGCTACACGGAAAAACCACGTTTTATATATGCAGGGATTACGCCTGCCTTCCTCCGGTTAACGATTTAAACCGATTGTGAAATAACGAAAGGAACATGTTATGGAAGAAAGAAACGGATTAACCATAACCACCCGCGACAGATTATTGAGAGCATGGCAAAATACAACCGAGCTGGTTCGGGATTTTGAAACCTACTCAAAGGAAACAGACGACAATGAAGAAACGGCGGCTTTATTTGCCAGATATGCCGAAGATGAGGGTTATCACGCCGCGAAGCTGCTGGAGCTTCTGCGTGAACAGGACGGTAACGAACCGAACGGGAAAGACATGAAGAAAAAGAAAAAATGATAAACGGCGGATATATTGTTTGACAAGTAAAATAATTGTATTAGTAAAAAATCATATGATAAATACCGGAATCAATTTTCACCTTATGTAAAATCGTATTCGTTAACAATGCACAACCGTAACACCGAGATTCTTAATTATCGGTGCTTTTGCTGTGCCTTGCCGCGTATTACGATAGCAATTGAGGTATATTTTTATGTCCAAAAATAACTGCTTTGGCTTGCAGACTGCGCGACGATACCGCGGTGCCCAACGCCTACAATCTGTGGTGCGTTGACGACAATCTGCGGAAGGGAGCTGCGGCCAACGCCGTCCGGATTGCCGAGAGAACGCTTAAAAGAGGGATTTTATAAGCAAGTGATGCCAAGACGATTATTATTACTTGACAAAAGGAGCATATTATGTAAAATTAAAATAGCTTATCATATAAAGTAGCATTATAAGGAGATATCAGATGATAGATTTTTATGCAAATAAGGAAGCATGGGAGGAAGCCTTTGAACACAGGCATCCCGGCTGGGGAGATGAAAATTATAAACGACTGCGTAACGAAAAGCTGCCGTTTTTCACGCCCGATGTGGCGCAAGAGCTCCGGCTGATAAATTTCAAGGGTAAAAGCGTCGCACAGTTTTGTTGCAACAACGGGCGGGAACTGCTTTCTCTTATGCAGCTTGGCGCGGAAAATGGCGTGGGTTTTGATATCGCGGAAAATATTATAAATCAAGCGTCAGATACCGCGAAAAAAGCCGGTATCGATAACTGCCGGTTTGTTGCCTGCAACATAATGGATATTCCCGAACAATACTATAACAGTTTTGATTATATAATGTTTACAATCGGAGCGATTGCATGGTTTGATGATCTGGAGCGACTTTTCAAAAAGGTATCGGATTGTCTGAGACCCGGCGGAACGCTTCTTATACATGATTTTCATCCTCTTATTAATATGCTGCCCATACCCGGGGAACCCGAATTTGATGAAAATCATTTGAATAAGCTCGCATATTCGTATTTCAAGAAAGAGCCTTGGATTGAAAACAATGGTATGAGCTATATGTCGGAAAAATATCCCTCCAAAACCTTCACAAGCTTTACCCATACAATAAGCGATATTATCAATTCTTTAATCCAAGCGGATATGAATATTAAGAAGTTCAACGAATACGATTACGACATAGGTATATCCGAAGCATACAATGAAAAAGGCTTTCCTCTTTCCTTCCTGTTAATCGCAGGGAAGGTACGGTAACAATTAAATTTAAAGCGCGTACCCATCTGAGTACGCGCTTTCTGTATGCGGCTTATTGAGCCTTTTTAACACAGTTATATCTTATATTTTCACAGCCGAAAATCCAATCCACTGGGGCAGAGCCGCCCATAGATTATTTTTAAAATCGAATTTTCTGTTCCCGTCAGCTTCCGCTTCTCCGCGCGTTTTATACCACCACAGGTCATGAGCATCAATTTCCGCGTGGAATTCATCCATACGCACAACCATAAATCCTTGCCCGGTCATGGAGTTGAACAAATCCATAACGCGCCAGTGCAGCCCTTCGGTATTATTATAATCCTTTATTATTTTGATCTCATCTCCCGAATCGTCAAAGGGACGGATGAAAGGATGGGTTTCAAACATTATGTATCTTCCGCCTTGTTTCAGCACACGGTTGAAATTGCTGTACATGGAATTCAGGTCGTCAATCCAGGTATGCACGCCGTTTGAAGTGTACACAAGGTCGTAAAAGCCGTCCGCTATTCCGTCGAGCTTCATGCTGTCGGCGCAGATAAATTCAATATCCCAGCCTTCGCCGTCGGCGATACGCTTTGCGTTTTCAAGCTGGCGTTCGGATATATCGGATGATGTTACTTTGGCGCCGAGCAGATGAAACGCGAACACCGCGCCGTTGTCACCGGAAGACGGTACTAGCACACGCAAGCCGTGAAAATCAGAAAAATTATCTTGCAGTATCGTACATATAGGAATCGGAAAAGCCCACATCGGATCGGACTTCAGAATGGTTGTGTCATCCTGAACTTTATAAATTCGGTTATAATATTCATCGGAATGGTCATTCCATGATTTTTTTATTTCGTCTTTCATTTCTTTGCGTCCTCCGTTAATTTTTGGTATTCAACCGCAAGCATGGCATAATTTAATCGGTCATGCCGACCGCCGCCGAAATATACTGCCTTGCGTTCTCGTCCTTCAAGCATAAAGCCGCTTTTTTCAAGCGATTTTTGTGCTGATATGTTTAAATCAAGCGTACTTGCCGTTATCCGTTCAAGCCCGAGATTTTTAAAGCCATACTCAATAATAAGTAATAACGCTTGCCTACCGTAACCACGGTTGCGGTATTCGAGCTTTTCGATACTCATACCGAGCGAACAGGAACGGTTCTGCCAATCGATATCCTGCAGCGCGACATCTCCTATGACGGTTCCGTCGTTTATGAAAATCCCGAGCCGCACATGGGTTTTGCCCTGCGACTTTTGTATTTCCTCATACCATTCGTCCGATTTTTCCGTTGAGTGACCGATATGTAAAATATCGGTGGGGTTGTCGAAATCATATTCGGCGTCCTCGTAAAGCTTGCGGCAGTCGGCACGCTCAAGCGCGGCAAGATAAATTGATGTTCCTTGTAATTTATACATTTGTATTTCTCCTTATATTACTTTCCAAAACATTGTCTGTGTCCAACACTCGTCAAAGGTTTTTTCATAAAGCCTTTGTAATTCCCGGTCGGGCTTATCAAGCTTCAGAAAGAGCTGATTGATTTTTTCGTCATATATATTTGTATACACCACGAGATACCCCGGATTGAGCGCTATCAATTCCTTTATGGTGTGCTTTTCCGATTGAATCAACAGCTGACCGGTATAACCGAGCTTTTCATAAAACCCTTCGGCACTTTCCGTCGCTCCTAAACAGAGCCGGTGTATACCGTGCCCGAGCGCGCGCTTTTCAAGTTTTAACATCATTTCGCGGGCTATACCATATTTTCGGAAACGCTCATCCACTGCGACCGGTCCTATTGTAATTCCTTCGCCGTTTTCGATCCTTCCAAATACTATGCCGATAACCTCGCCGCCATACTCCGCAAACAGCATCAGGTCCCCCTGTGAATCCATGCGTTCAAGCCATTTTTCACGCGAATAGCCGGCGCTTTCCCAGCCTGTTCTGTCACCGAATATATCTTCGGTAAAGGCGAGGACCTTGTCAAGCTCGTTTTCGTTTGTAACGTTTTTAATTATATAATCCATTGATAATTCCTCCGAAATTTTATTTTTACAAAATAAAGCCGCAGGCGAAATACGCCCACGGCCATAAACTCAATCTTATACTAATATATCTGTCGGAAAACGGTATAACTTCATAAGCATAGCGTTAATGTTAACTATGCTTAAAACCGTATTACCGACGGATATCGGAGGATATACCTCCTCAGATTAAGCTCCGCACAACGTTCCGCCTTTATAAAGTCGAACGGAGCAAGCCAGTCGATTAAATTTCATGACGCCTGATATATAAATCATGTTGCCACTCTCCCGATATTTATATTAACATATTCTATATAAAAAATCAATACATAAAGTTGTATTTGATAATTACAGATAACCGATTATCTCTCCGACCGCGTCGCTGTAGTCTCTGTGTGAACTCAATGCCGTAGCTTGCAGTACATATATTGTGTTCCGTTCGGGGATGACCGTTATCTGCTGTCCGCCGAAGCCGCTGCACCCGTAGCCGTCGGGATAAATCCACCATAAATAGCCGTAGCTCTGCTTCTTTAACGTGCTGCCATGCGTGATATCAATGGGTGTGAGCGCCGCTTTTATATATTCATCGGAAATGATCCTTTCGCCGTTCCAATATCCGCTGTTTTGAAAGAGCATACCGATTTTCGCAAGATCGCGCGCGCAAAGGTCGGACTGCGCCTGCTGCTGCGCGTTTGTACCGATATTATAACAGACTCCGTCCGGATAGGTAAACCACCTTCCGCTTTCGATTCCGAGAGGTTTATACAAAAACATGTCGCAGAAATCAAAGGTATTCATGCCCGTAGCCGCGGAAAGCACGGCGGAGAGCAGTATTACATCCCATTCCTTATATACGGATTTTGTGCCCGGGAGCGAATCCGTTTTAATGTCGGCAAGATAGGAAAGACGGTCCTTTGTGCGTTGGAACTGCTCTATCATGGGGCAGTGATAATGCACTCCGCCGTTCCAGTAAATGCCCGACGACATGGTGAGCAGGTGTTTTACCGTTATCAGCGGATGATACGGGTTGTTCCTTCCGTCAAAAAGAGGGAGATAGGTCGCTATCGGCTCGTCGACGCTTTTTATATATCCCTTATCGACGGCGATTCCCGCACATACGGAAAGTATGCTTTTCCATATCGATTTTATATTGTTACGGCTTTTTTCGGTGAATTTGTTGTAGTATCTTTCGACGACAATTTCACCGTTTTTATATATAAGCACGTTGTTCAGGAGCCGGTAATGCTTTTGTTTTATGTATTCGTCAAGAAAATAAACGAGTTCGTAATTCAACAAATCACCTCTTTGCGAATAATCATTATATATTCTGGTTCGTCCTCATCCGGAATATCAACGGTCTTTATCCATTTGAAACCGGCCTTTTCGTACATTCTGATTGCGGAAATATTCTTCGGTTCCGGACCGACCGTGCATTTGTCCGCACTAAACAGCTTCCCCGAAAAAATGTATGTTTGCATAAATTTCTTTATAATGCGGCTTCCGTGACCTTTATGCATATAATCCGGGGCAAGAAACAGGTCGATTCCCGCCGTTCCTTCCTCTGACTGGATGTATTTATCGTAATTTTCATAAGACGAAAGCAGATATGTCTGTATATATCCCGCGTCCGCTCTGCCAAGCTGTATTATATAGGAATATGTGCGGCGTGGTACTTCATCTATTTTCGGCTTTAAATAAGCGGACGCGGATTCGGGCGTCCAGCTTTTTTTGCCGTACCATTGCCGCACTTCCGGATTGTTCAACCATCCGGTCATCCGCGGGAAATCGGCAGCAGTCATAACTCTGAAAGAGATATTTATTTCCTTATCCGGTAGCATTTTGTACACCTTCCGATACAGGTTTCCCTATTTCACCTTTTCTATTGCTTCTTTTACGTTTATTCCGTCTATCGTCATGCCGTCAAGATTGCAATCCGTAATTTTTACGTTTTCAAAAGACGCGTTCCTGAATTCCGCAAGCTTTAAGTCGGATCCGTTAAATTCCGCTCCGGACATATCGATACGTCCGAAACGCGCTTCGCTCAGCGTAAGTCCTTCATAGCCGGTATGGGACATATTTATATCCTCAAATCCTGCTCCCTGCATATTGATATTGCGAAATTTGGAATCCGTAAGGTTAAGGTCCTCAAAGACCGCACCCGGTACAGATGCATGGGCAAGTTTGAACGGCTTTGCTTTTTTCTCCGTTTCCGGTGAAATACTCGTAACAGTCTTCCCGATTACGGTAATGACATCGTCAAGCGGTTTCCTGTCCCGAACGGGCATTTCAATAGCGGGTGTTCCTATGGTCAAGATGGCGACGGGGGTATGATTTTCGGCTATATTAAGGCGTTCCGAGCATTTTTCGGCATTCATCGGCCCTATCCAGCATCCGCCGAGCCCGAGATCGGCGGCTTTGAGCAGTATATGGTTTGCCGCTCCGGCGGTATCCTGATAAGCGAACAGTCTTCCGCGTTCGCCGAATTTCCCAACAAGTGCGCCGGCGGCGGTTTCGTCGACGCATATGACTATGAGAAGCGGTATATCCGATATCCAGGGAATGCGCGCTATTTCCGGGTTAAAGGAATTTATAATATCCTTGTCGCGTACGGCGTAAAAATGCCAGGATTGATAATTGCACGCGTTGGGCGCTCTGATACCCGCTTCAAGGATTTCCCGCATCTGCTCGTCTGTTACGGGCTCGTTACGGTATGAACGGACGCATGTTCGTTTGTTTAAAAGCTCCGTGAATTCCATTTTACAGCCTCCATAATTATTATAATATAATTTCCCAATAATCGCATAGGATTGCATTAAAAGGCAGAATTTCAGAAACGCCGAATTCGGGGTCATAGTATGTGCCCTTATAATACAGCGACCAGTGCCCGTAGCCGGGCATTTTCAAGCTTAAAATGCAGCAGTCGGGCAGCGCGGCGCCGGGTATGTATTTTACACGGGTTTTTGTCGCAGTTTTGATACCGTAATAGCTCAGCGCGGCTTTCAGCACGGGGGTTGATGTGCCCTTGTCATTTTGCATAACGTCGATTACCTTATCCACCGATACATCCGCAAGCATAGCGACGACCGCCTGCCCGCATAAATACCCTGTCGGTTGTTTTCTGTATTGGATGCTGTCAATTTTACGGATAGGGTGTGAATAGCCGTAAGGACTTTTCTTCTTTTCCGGCGGTGTATAGTTATATTCGCATTCCGCTTTTGGGTGATTGCTGTAATAAGTTTCTTTAGTCATTCGGAATTGAACCAAAGTATCTGGCCATTCGGGATTATTTTTCGGGACATAATTATATATTTTAAAATTATTGGTGCTTAATATGCGGTATGCTGCTTTTTCGCAATTTCTTGCGTTTGCCAGTACAGCTTCTGTATGTATTCCGTAAAATATAAAATCAAGAAGCTTTTTTAATATTTCCTGCCCGTAACCGTTATTTTGATATTCCTCGTTTATCCACATATGAATAAAGGCTTTTTTCCTTATATCAACGCTGCCGACGTTGGCGCACAGCAACCAGCCGATAGCCGTTTGTTCTGGTTTATGCAGGATAATCCATTCGTTTCCCGATTTTATGGTTCCGTCATTAAGCTTACGGGCGTCTTCAAGCGTTTTTATATGTTGAAACTGCTTCTTTTCGTTTTGCCTGTCGTAGGTTTGCACCATATTGAAGACATCGGTATAATCGTTGTCAACAAACGGTCTGAGAAGGATCCTTTCGGTTTCCAATACCGGATACATTATTTCAAATACCTCCCGATTATGGATTTGCCGCTCTTTTTTAATTCCGACGGAGTTCCCGCGACGATTATATAGCCGCCGTCGCTGCCTCCGCCCGGACCAAGCTCTACGATATAATCGCAGTTGGACAGCACATACGGATCATGCTCGGTGATGATGACGCTGCCGCCGCCGTCGACTATTTCCTGCAGCAGCTCCATTAGCTTTTCGCTGTCATAAAAGGAAAGCCCGGTCGTCGGCTCGTCGAGTATATACAGCACGTCCGAGGATTTTCGGATCTTCACCAGCTCGCGGGCAAGCTTGATCCGCTGGCTTTCGCCGCCCGATATGGTGGGCGTTTTCTGTCCGAGCCTGATATAGCCCATACCGACACGCCGCAGGGTGCGAAGCATTTCGCAGATAACCTTATCCTTGCCGTTAAAATAGTTCTCCGCCTCGTCAACCGTCATGTTGAGGATGTCGCGGATATTTTTTCCGTCCGCATATATTTCACACGCTTCCGGAATGAATCCGGTGGTGCCGCAGGCTTCGCAGTCCGTGTCTATAAAATTACCCATGCCGATATAGTGGTGAACGACACCCTCCCCGTGGCACACGCGGCAGCCGCCTTCCGAATTTGCGGAAAACAGCCCGGCCGGCATTCCCGATTCACGGGCAAACATGGCGCGGACACGGTCGAATATACCCGTGTATGTGGCAGGGCAGGAGGTTTTTGAACGTCCGATGGGTTTTTGATCTATTACAATACACTTTTTTATACCTTCGTAACCCGAAAGCTTTGCGTCAATCACGGGAAGCTCTTCTTCCGCTTCTTCATCTTCCACAAACTTAGTTTTCAATGCCTGCTTTAAAAGCGGGACGAGCGTGTCCGAAACAAGGCTTGACTTACCGCTGCCCGAAACTCCGGCGACGCCTACCATAACACCAAGCGGGATATCGGCGCTCACCGACCGAAGATTGTGCAGCTTCGCTTCGGCGATATGCAGCGCTTTTGACATATTGACGGTACGCGTTTCCGGCTTGATAAAAAAGCCTTTTTTGTTGGAAAGATAAGGCGAGGTCCGCGAAGCGTCGCAGGTTAAAAATTCGTCATATCCGCCTTCAAAAACTTTTATGCCGCCGCCTGTTCCGGCATCGGGGCCGAGATCGATAATATAATCCGCGGCGCGCATGAAGTTTTCGTCATGCTCGACCGCGACTACCGTGTTGCCTTTTTCCGCAAGCCGTTTTATGATTGAAATCAGCTTTTCCTTTTCAATCTCGTGGAGTCCTATCGTCGGCTCGTCGAATATGAATATTATCGAATCCATGTCGGCAATGATATAGGTCGCCAGGAAAAGCCGCTGAATTTCACCGCCTGAAAGCGTGGGTACGGGACGCGACAGCGAAAGATGATGCAGTCCGACATCAACCATACAGTCAAGCTTTATGATAATTTCATTCAAAAGAGGTGATTTATATCCTTCGGGCAGTGCTTTAAGAAAGCCGCACAGTCCGCTTATGTACATGTTTTCAAGCTCCGTAATCGTTTTCCCGCCGATTGTGGTATGCGCCGCCATCTCACCGAGTCCCGTTCCGCCGCATTTCGGGCAGGATATTTCCTCCGCGTAAATACGCGAAAACAGAAACAGACGCTGTCTCGGGGTTATTTCACCGGCTTTGTCATATGTGTGATCGCCCACGGGGATAAAGCTGTTCACACCCCCGAATTTGGTTTTTGGCGAACCGTATTTCAAAGCGAGAAGCTGTTCCGGAGTAAGAGAGCCGAGGGTTTGTTCGGGGGAGACTTTCAAATGTTTATAATAATCTGCTAGTCTGTTTCTCCAGGTGGGGATTTTTTGGAATTTGCCCTCAAGCACATCCCTGACCGCGATTGCTTTATCGCCGTAAACGGCGTTCTCGTCGATATGCTTTATTTTACCGTTCCCGAGACATTTCGGGCACATCCCGGCGGGTGAGAATTTCTGGAACATATTCATCGCAAGCGGCAGCCCGTCGTCGTATTCCGCGTCGCGTATGCCGTAGGTTGCGAAAAGCACCGCAAGCAGAGCGGAAAGGCTTGTCCGTGTGCCGACGGTGCTGCGCGGATTTGACTGGCGGGTTATACGCTGCTCCACCGCGACGGTGGGCGAAAGACCGCTTATGCTGTCGAAGGAGGGGACGCTGTCAACGGTGAGCTGAGTACCCGAAAACATCAGGTATCTACGCTTTCCCTCCTCATAGAGGGTATCGAAGGCAAGGCTCGACTTGCCGCTGCCGGAAACTCCCGTTATAACCGTCAGTCTGCCCCGTGGGATTTTAACGTCCACGCCCTTAAGATTATGTATACGCGCGTTTTTTATCTCTATATATTGATTCATAATTCACTTTCATAAATAATTAAGGGGATTAACGGGCGCTAATCCCCTTTTTCTTAAATTAGGTTGTTCCTGCGTCCGAATTCATACATACCGATACCCGCCGCTACGGACAGATTGAAAGAATCTATATCGCCGTTTGACGGAATTCTTACGCAACGGCCTATATGTGAAAAGCTTTCGTCCAGCCCGTGGGCTTCGTTACCGAAAACGAGCGAAAACAGCGGACACGGCGGAATATCCTCCGGCGCGGCAGCTCCGCTTAGCATAAACGGAAACGGCACATGTTGCGGAAATTTTTCTCTGTATTCGTCAAAGGCATTGAATTTTTCAAAATGCAGATGAAACACAGCGCCCATGCCGGCGCGGATTGTTTTCGGGTGCCAGATATCGGCTGCCGGTTCGATAACGGCAAGGCTTTTCAGGTTCATGCCCGCCATTGTGCGGATAATCGTGCCGAGGTTTCCCATGTCGGAGGGATTTACCAATACGACATGCGGCTCGTCCCGGGATATGGTATCCGTATACTTGCGTACAACGCCCATCACAAAGCAGTTTTCCTTCGGGCTTACAATATTGAATGCTTTATCCGAATGAACGCAGGGAATGTGCAGTCTGCCGCACAATTCGCTCAACCCGTCGCCGTCGCGGTATGACGAATGTATATACACGCCATCGACAATATCCGGGCGTATTTTTAACAGCTCTATTGTAACGCTTGCCCCAAGCGTGTAGGAACAGTCGAATTCCTTTTTATATGGTTTGATTTTATTTGTCATAACTCCCGCTCCTTAAAAAGCTTGAATTTAAGGAATACAAAGCGCTCCTCCGGCACAACGCCGAATGTGAAAGCCATGGCGGTAACCTCCTTTGCGGTAATACAGACAGTATATATGAAACAGTAAACATTTTCAATAATTTTGTAATTTATTTGAAATAAATTTATAAAGAAGCAGTTTTTTCGTATATCCTTTTCCGCAGATCGTCGAGACAATTTAATTCCTCCGGCCTGCCGATATGCTCTTTTATAACTCCGCAACCGAAGTTATGTATAAGTATACCATTAAAACAAATTTCAGTAAGCTCTTCACGTCCTATATTGCCGAAAAATCCCTTTATCAGGTGCTTGTCAAACCGGAAAAAATCGATTGCGATAAGGGCGTATTCGTAGCATACCGGGGCGAGCACCGAGTCGGCAAAGTCGATGATATAAAGCTTTCCGCCGTCGGATATCAGAGCATTGTCCCCGAAAAGGTCGCCGTGGACGAAAACGCTTTCGGAATAACGGTGATTTCTTATATATGACAGGCGTTCGTCGCGGAAGCTTTCCGGAAATTCGGTAAAGCGTGAGTTTATATATGAATCGCTGAAAATATCAATATCGTTGAAGTGTTCGCACGGGGTGTTCATGGCGTCGGAGATATTGCGGAGCTTGCGCCCGGCTTCGAACCTCATCTGCGCGGTCATATCCTTTTCGGCGTGGATAAACTCCCGTCCGTTTATATATTCGGTTATAAGATAACCGAAAAGATATTTATCCTGTACAAAGCCTTCGGCGATAACCTTGGGCGCGGATATGCCGAGAAGGTTTGCGCGTCTTGAAGCGTAAATTTCGGTTTTCATATCCGGGGTCTGGTCATTTCCGCTCTCCTTTGGAGCGAATATCTTTATTACATAATCACCCGCGCGGAATACGGCGTTTGTGCCGGGAGTGAGGTTTTTAAGCACCGCCTGCGGGAGACTCTCCTTACGCATTATATATTCGGCAAGCGGTTGAAAGGCATTTATGGATTGGAACAAACGCCCCCAGTCCTGCCAGCTGCTTATTTCTTCTTTGAAGAGGTTCATATTTACAATTATTCCTTTCAATTGTCACAAGACATCATGCTTCTTGTAAATTCGACATCCTTCATATTCGGCTTTTCATCGCTTTCCACGCACCAGCTGTTAGCCATACACATTTCCACATATACAAGACGCAATAAATCTATTTTCGGTACGGATAATTTTTTTGACAGGGTTTCAATTATATAAAGGTATTTTTCATTGAATCCTTCCTTTATATCATCCTCAAACTCGTTGAGGATAAAGCGGGGAATATCGAACACACGGTCTCCGACAACCCCTTTCGGATCTATGATATGATACTGATTATCGCCGCCGAGCAGGATATTGTCGTGATGAAAATCGCCGTGCAGCAGCATTTCCCCGGTGTATTTACCGCACAGATCACGACAGATTTTTTCGGCTTCATTCATATGGTCGGAAAGCTCCCTGAAGTCTGTTTTATCTCGCATAAAAGCCGCGATTCTGGTTACCCACCCCATATAAGTGGGATATTTTGATTTATCCGAAGGCTGTTTATGCAAGCCTACAAATACTCCGCAGAAAAGGTCAAGCCGTTTTTCTATATCGGAAACCGCGCGAAGCTGTGCGCCGGGAATAATCTGTTCGATAAGCAAGGCTCCGTTTGATATATCGGCTTCATAAACGCGGCAAAACCGGCTGCCGGCATATTCGGAAAGCGCGTTATATTCGGCCTGTGCTTCATCACTTGACTTACCGATTTTCAACACACATTCGCCGTGTCTTTTTGATGTGCATTTGAATAAGCAGTTGACCGAATAATAATCGATCTGCTTTAAATTATCAAGCTCCCATTCTTCCCTGTATTCGGCAAGCATGGTTAATAGGCTTTGATAAAATTCGTCACCGAAATGGGATATTATTTTATCCGTATTCATATTGACGGGTATTGAATATTCACTCGTAATCATGAATAGTCCTTCCTTGTATTAAAAGCGATATGAACAAATATAACACAAAAATAAATTTATTACAATCCCACCTTTTTTACAATTTCAGTAAAACAATTGATATAACAAGAAAAACGTGGTATAATTATTTATAGTAAGTTAAAACAAGCAAACCATTGTTCAGATGGAGATAGTAACAATGAAAGAAAGAACAATGAAAAAGAAGCCTTCTGAAATTATAACCGAACGGTTAAGCATGCACTCATATAGAGATAGTGATATGGAAACTGCCATTAAGCTTTTATGTAATGATAATATAAAAAAAACATACATGATTCCGGATTTTTATTCACGTGAAGATGCTGTTAAAATGTTTTATAAAATTAATGACTGGTCGCATTCCGACGAACACTTTGAATACGGTATTTATTTAAAGGATCAGCTTATAGGATTCATAAATGATGTGGAAACAGATGACGAGAGTATCGAAATCGGTTATGTTATACATCCTGATATGCAGGGGCGCGGATATGCCACGGAAATACTGTCGGCTGCCATTCGGGAGCTTTTTAGTATGGGTTATTCTGTTGTTAAAGCGGGCTCTTTTGAAGAAAACATTGCCAGCAAAAGAGTTATGGTTAAGTGCGGAATGAGGATGGTCGAAAAAACCGATAGTATAAAATATCAAGGTAAAATTCATCGCTGTCTTTATTATGAAATACGGAAAGAATAAGGGGAAAATCTAAATGCCGAATCTTGTAATAATACTCGGTCCCCACGCCGTGGGAAAAATGACCGTGGGTCAGGAGCTTGCCAAAATAACCGGCTATAAGCTTTTTCACAATCATATGACCATAGAACTGATAAGAAAGTTTTTTGATGTTCACGGGAGCGCGGAGGGCAGGCATCTTTCGGAGGTTTTCCGCCGTGAAATATTCGAAACTGTCGTGAAAAGCGATCTTTCGGGGTTGATTTTTACATATATGTTCGGATTCGATCTGCAAAGCGAATATGACTACATATTGAACCTTATCGATTTATATAAGAGTCACGGAGCAAAGACCTGCGTTGTCGAGCTGTGCGCCGATTTTGAAGTGCGTATAGAGCGTAATAAAACCGAAAATCGGCTTGAAAACAAGGAATCCAAGCGTGATATTGAACGCAGCGAGGCTGAAATGCGCCGTACCTCCGCTAAATACCGCTTAAATTCCTTTGAGGGCGAGAAGCTGCCCTTTGAAAATTATATTAAAATCGATAACACGAATATGCCGCCCGAAAAGGTCGCGGCGATTATTTGTCAAACCTTTCACTTGAACGATTAACGTTTAACGTTTAACGTTTAACGTTTAACGATTAACGTTGATATTAAACTAAATATGAAATAATTCTGTCGGTCATTTCCCGTGTACCGAGGGTGCCGCCGATATCGCGCGTCAGGTATCCGGCGTCGAGCGCCGCGCTTACCGCATTTTCTATAACGTCCGATTCCTTTGCCAAATCCAGCGAATGACGCAGCATCATGGCGGCCGACAGTATCGTGGCGACGGGATTTGCCGTGCCCGTGCCGGCAATGTCGGGAGCGGAGCCGTGTATCGGCTCGTACAGCCCGCGCTTGCCGTTGCCGACCGATGACGAGGGCAGCATGCCGATTGATCCCGTAAGCTGCGAAGCCTCGTCCGACAGGATATCGCCGAACATGTTCGAGGTCACCATAACGTCAAACTGCGCGGGATTTTTGATAAGCTGCATGGCGGCGTTGTCGACGAGCATATCGCCGTAAGCTATATCCTTGTATTCCGCGGCAAGCTCGTGCATGACCTCCCGCCATAAACGGGAAGATTCGAGTACATTTGCCTTGTCCACGCTGATGACACGCTTCGATCTGCCTCTTGCCGTTTCAAAAGCGACTCTTCCGATACGCTCTATTTCGGTCACGCTGTAGCGTTCGGTGTCATACGCCTCGACGCCTTTTTCCCCGCATATGCGTCCGCGGTCTCCGAAATAGATGCCTCCCGTAAGCTCCCTGACTATGACGATGTCAAAATCGGGCGAATTGCGCAGGGGGCTTCTTTCTTTTAAGGCGGGGAAGAGCTTTACGGGGCGGATGTTGGCGTAAAGGCCGAGAGCTTTACGTATGCCGAGCAATCCCGCTTCCGGACGGAGCTGTCCGGGCAGATTATCCCATTTCGGTCCGCCTACCGCTCCCAGCAGGACGCTGTCGCTTGCGAGACAGCCCGCCACGGTTTCCTCCGGCAGCGGAACGCCTGTCCGGTCTATCGCGCAGCCGCCGGCGGACAAAGAATTGTATATAAATTCGTGACCATATAAAGCGGCGACGCGGTCGAGCACCTGCAGCGCGCTGTCGACGATTTCCGGCCCTATGCCGTCCCCCTTGAGAAGCGCGATGTTAAACCTCATCGGTGTTACCTCCGAACATATTTGCTTTAACGGCGTTAACCAGCCCTCCGGCGTTGATTATCGATTGGATAAACGCGGGGAATGCCGCGGTTTTGTATTCCTCGCCGGCAGTGAAATTAACGATAACTCCCGTGTCAAAATTTATCCCGATAACGTCGCCTTCCGATATCCGGCTTACGGCCTCGGGGCATTCGATAATGGGTAAGCCTATATTTATGGCGTTGCGGTAAAAGATACGTGCGAAGCTTTTTGCGATAATCAGCGATACACCGCTTTCCTTGATCGCTATCGGGGCGTGCTCACGCGACGATCCGCACCCGAAATTGTTGCCCGCCACCATTATATCGCCCGTCTTAACCCTTGTGACGAAGGTTTTGTCTATGTCCTCCATGCAATGGGAGGCAAGCTCTTTTTTGTCGGTGGTGTTCAGGTACCTTGCTGGTATTATAACGTCCGTGTCCACGTTGTCACCGTAAATTATGGCGTTTCCTTTGACGTTTAATTCGTTTGCCATGGTTACATCACCTCCACAGGATGAGAAATTTTTCCGGTTATCGCGCTTGCCGCCGCCACAACGGGGCTTGCCAGATATACCTCGGAGCCGGGGTCGCCCATGCGGCCTACAAAGTTGCGGTTGGTGGTCGCCACGGCGCGTTCGCCCTTCGCGAGAATTCCCATATGCCCGCCGAGACAGGGTCCGCAGGTGGGGGCGGACACGATCGCGCCCGCTTCGACGAATATTTTTAAAAGCCCCGCTTCCATCGCCTCAAGATAAATCTTCTGCGTCGCCGGGATTATTATAGCGCGGACATCCTTTGCCACCTTTTTACCTTTCAGCACTTCAGCCGCGGCGGCAAGGTCCTCGTATCTGCCGTTGGTGCAGGAGCCTATGACGACCTGATCAATTTTTATGTCTCCTATTTGGTCGAAGGTACGCGCGTTTTCGGGCAAATGCGGGAAAGCGACGGTGGGGGTTATTGCGGAAAGGTCTATTTCATAAATTTCGTCATATACAGCATCCGCGTCCGCCGAATATACGACGGGCGGTTTTGCTCCGGCGTTCTCGAGGAAGCGTGCGGTTTTTTCGTCAAACGCGAAAATTCCGTTCTTAGCGCCCGCCTCGATAGCCATGTTAGCCATGCAAAGTCTGTCGCCGACGGTAAGGGAGGATATACCGTCCCCGACAAATTCCATGGATTTATACAAAGCGCCGTCCACGCCTGT
>JAQVQF010000161.1 GCA_028701715.1 Eubacteriales bacterium
AAGGACTATTGCTTGGCGTTGTTTATATCGCCTTTTGTTGAAATAATATCGTCATTTTTTGTTTTAATATCGTTTTCTTTCTTTTTGTTTTCGTTGTCGGCGCGGCTTTTTTTGCGTTTTGTTTCTTTTATGGCAATAAGCTTTTCAAACGTGGGGACTTCGTCAAACACAGCAAGGAATTGATCCTTGTCCATTATTTCGTATTTGACTAAAAATTCGGCCACAAAATGAAGCTTTTCCATATTCTTTATGAGTATATTTTCGGCTATTTCGTACCCTTTGCTAATTATCGAATGCATTTCGTCGTCGATTGCAGCGGCGATTTTTTCCGAATAATTACGTGTTGAGCTGAAATCCTTGCCGAGGAATACCTCGTCATGCCCCGTTCCGAACACAATGGGGCCGAGCGATTCGCTCATGCCGTATTGGGTAACCATTTTTCTCGCTATTTCCGTTGCCTTTTGAATATCGTTGGAGGCGCCGCCGGAAATGTCATGGAGGATGAGCTTTTCTGCGACCCGTCCGCCGAGCAGCATGGCTATTTTATCGATCATTTCCTGCTTGTATACCGAATATTTATCCTCCTGCGGGAGCGATATCGTATATCCCAACGCCATACCGCTGGGTATAATGGATACCTGATGCACCTCATCCTGCGAGGAAAGCAGGTGACCGACTATCGCATGACCGCCTTCGTGGTATGCCGTGGCGCGTTTGGCTTCCTCTTTAATAACCCTTGATTTTTTCTGAGGACCGACTATTACCTTTATTTCGGCTTCTTCGATATCCTCCATGCCGATAAGCTCCTTGTCCTTGCGTGCGGCAAGCAGCGCGGCTTCGTTCATAAGATTGGCAAGGTCCGCTCCGGTAAAACCGCTGGTGGATTTTGCTATTGTTTCGAAATCGACATTATCCTCAAGAGGTTTATTTCTGGAATGAACCTTCAGTATTTCGACCCTGCCCTTGATGTCGGGGTAGTTTACGGTTACCTGTCTGTCAAAGCGTCCCGGACGCAGCAGCGCCGGGTCGAGTATGTCGGGGCGGTTTGTAGCCGCTATGACTATAACGCCGTCGTTAACGCCGAAGCCGTCCATTTCGACAAGCAGCTGGTTGAGCGTCTGTTCGCGCTCGTCGTGACCGCCGCCCCAGCCCGCGCCTCTGTAACGTCCCACGGCGTCTATTTCATCTATGAATATTATCGAAGGAGAGGTTCTCTTGGCTGTTTCAAACAGGTCCCTGACGCGTGAAGCGCCCACGCCGACATACATTTCGACGAAATCGGAACCGGATATCGAATAAAACGGAACGGCGGCCTCGCCCGCGACAGCCTTGGCAAGCAGTGTTTTACCTGTGCCGGGAGCGCCCACAAGCAGCACGCCTCTGGGTATTTTGGCGCCGAGAGCCGAAAATCTGGCGGGATCCTTAAGAAATTCCACAACTTCCCTAAGCTCCTCCTTCTCCTCGTCCGCTCCGGCGACGTCGGAAAAGAGCACCTTATGCTTTTCGTCGGATCCCAGCTTAGTCCGCGCCTTGGAGAAGGAATTCATCCTTCCGCCCAAGCCGCCGCCTATGGTATTGTTATTCTTGCTCTGTCCGGAAGCCCTTGTAATGAACACCCACCATATAACCACCATTATAACAATGACTATCACATACGGCAGGAAGGACACCCACCAGGGAATTACCGTTTGAGGCTCGTAATCGTATTCCTTTATAATATCCGGATGCTGGGCTTCGATAGTTTCGTGCAGATCCTCATAGAACACGTAAAAGTCCTTGAGCTTGTATTTGATGGTCGAATTGTCATTGAGCTTTAAGATAATATTGTTTTCTTCATCGACGACAAAGGAAGCTACCTGCTTTGTTTTGAAATAACTAACAATGTCGCTGTATGTTATATCTTCGGATGTGCTTTGATTGGCGAACATTGATGCCGCAAATACTACCAAAAGAATAAAAACAAGATAAAAAATCACCATCTTGCGGTTGGATTTCATATTGGATCACCGTCCTTTTCCGGATTATTGTTTTCGTTGAATTTAAGGCAAACGGTAAACATGTCGCATTTGCCTCCCTGGCTTTTAAATTTATCGGAAGTGCCGATATACGGAACGCAAACAATATCCGAATCCGTATAGGTACATATTACGGGAATCAATCCCCTGTATTCGAGAGGTATCTTTTTGTTAATAAATTCTTTTTTAAGCGTCTTTGTAATACCGTTTATACGGACGGCATCCCCTTCGGTTCTCGCCCTTGCGTAAACCGCTTCACCTATAATAACAGAATGCAGAGCAATTATTGTTGAAAAATTGTTAATATCGTTAAAATTTTTGGGCTGTGAGTTATAATAAATTTCAACCTTACCGCTCGCGAGTATATTTTTGCCTTTATGAAGCGGTGTGTATTCAATGCCCGTAAAATCCCTTTTAAAGTGTGAACCGAAATTAACCGCGCCCGAATCGGTGACGGCGCAAACGTTGTCGGAAATCATAAAAATCCGCCGCTTTTTTTCTTTAACGGCTCTTACAATGCGCGTTGCGGTTTCCAGGTCGCATAAAACGGGACAGCTGTCAAAAATATATTGCAATATCACGGCTTCGTTTTGCGCGGAAATATCGCCGGAAAGAAGGGCGGCTTCCCCGACCAGATAATTGCGTATGGTTTCGAACAAATTGGTTTCGGCGGTAACCGTATCGGCAAGGGACGCGTTAATTTCTTTCAGCACAGGAATAACGCGGTGTCTTATTTTATTTCGGATACAGAATTCATCGTCGTTAGTCGAATCGCGGACAAATTCGATTTCACGGTCCTTGGCATAGCGTTCTATTTCTTTTCTCGGTATATCCAGCAGAGGTCTTATAATATTGCCGCGCTTGTAGGGTATTCCGCAGATGCCGTTGAGCGAAGCGCCGCGGGCGAGGTTATATATAACCGTTTCGACGTTGTCGTCCGCGTTGTGCGCCGTTGCCGTAACGTCTATACCGTTTTCGTCAGCCGTTTTTGCGAAAGCCGCATATCTCGCTTCGCGTGCGGCAAGCTCCGTCGATTTGCCCTCCGCCTTTGCCAAAGCGGGAACATCTGCTTTAACTACATAAAGCGGAACCCCGGCCTTTTCGCATATGCGTTTCACGAATTCCTCGTCCGAATCGCTTTCGGCTCCCCTGATCATATGATTCACATGAAGCGCAAACAGCTCAAAGCCGTATCTCCGGCGCAGCGAAAGAAGAATATCAAAAAGCACGGACGAATCTATACCGCCCGAAAAACCTATCATCACCCTTTTTACGCCTTCGAGCAGCCTGCGGCTTTCTATTGTATTAATAACCCTCAGCCTAACGGGATCGCCGGTTTTTCTACTCATATTTGCTTTCAATGGGCACGAATTTAAAATAATGCCCGTGCCAGGCGAATTTAACGGTACCCGTTTGCCCGTGTCTGTTCTTACCTACGATGCATTCGATAATCTGCTGGTCGGAGGGCACGGAGTTGTTGCTATCGCCTGTATCGTAATCTTCCCGGAACAGCATCATAACTATATCGGCGTCCTGTTCTATCGCGCCGGAATCACGCAAATCGGAAAGCACCGGGCGTTTTTCCTTCGCGCCCTTGGGAGGTCTTGAAAGCTGAGAGCAGAGCAAAACCGGGATTTTCATTTCCTTGGCAAGCAGCTTCAAGGCGCGGGTGATATCCGCGACCTCCAGCACGCGATTATCCTTGTGCGTTTCCGACTGCATCAGCTGCAGATAGTCGATGACAATCATTCCGACATTTTTAAGTCGTCTTATTTTGGATTTTATTTCGGTTATCGATATGTCCGATGTATCGTCTATGTAAATGCCGGTCGCCGAAAGAGTCGAGCATGCCATGGCGACCTCCCCCCACTGTTCGTCCGTAAAGGTCGCTTTTCTGACCGTATAGTTATCTATCAGCGCTTCGCAGGAAATCAGGCGGTGTACCAGCTGCTGCTTGGACATTTCAAGAGAAAAAACCGCGATTTCCTTTTTAGGATAAATTTTACCCATGCTCAGGGCGATATTCAACGCAAAGGAGGTTTTACCCACGCCCGGGCGTGCGCCTATCAGCACAAGGTCGCCTTCGCCGAGACCGACAAATATATTGTCAAGGTCACGAAAGCCGGTGCGGACACCGAGGTCCTCGCCGGGATGCGCGGCAAGATACTGATAATAATTATAGTTTTCCTTAAGAGTTTCGCTTATATGCGTAAGTCCCGTGCGGTATCTGTCGTCCGCCACGTTGAAAATTGTCTGCTCAGCGTAATCGACAACGGCGCGTACGTCGCCGTTTCCCGAAAAAGCCATATCCGAAATATCCCTTGACGCGTTTATCAGATCGCGCAGGGTTGATTTTTCTTGGATAATACGCACATATTCGGTAACGTTAGTATTTTCGGCGGCCACATCGCAGATGGTTTTTATGTATTTGGCGACATCGAAATCGGTTATACCGGAATTTTCCTTAATCGCTTCAATGAGCGTGATAAAATCTATCGACCTGCTTTTTGCAAACAAGTCTTTAACGGCCGAATATATTACTCTGTGAGATTCGATATAAAAATGCTCGGGTCTCAGCGTTTCCGTTTTTAAAAAATTGGACTGGTCGATAATTATCGCGCCCAGCAGCGCTTGCTCCGCCTGGAGCGAATGAGGCATTTGCTTTATAATATCAAGTTCAGCCATTTCACACTCCGTTATATGTTTAACGTTATACGTTTAACGTTTAACGTTTAACCTCGACTTTCAGTTTTAATTTTACATGTATTTCCGGGTACAGCTTTACCGTTACCGTATATTCGCCCACCGTTTTAATTGTGTCGCTTATCGCTATTTTCTTTTTATCTATATCCAGCCCGAGCTCG
>JAQVQF010000162.1 GCA_028701715.1 Eubacteriales bacterium
TCCCCAATAAACCTGAGCAGCCTTGTGGCTTCGTGACTGTCGTCGTCGGTCAGCGGATGGGCGGAAACCTTTATAATATATGTGCCTATTCTGTCCTCGTATTGGTCAACCTTATCTTCTCCTTCACGTATATATATGGCTGTTTTAACGTCATAATCCGTAAGCATCAGCATGGATTTTTTAAGAATATCAACAGAAAGCTCCGCCATTGCGGTTGTGGTAACTCTGCAGCGTTCCACCGCAAGCGCCGGGGTGGCAAGAAGGCGTTCGTCAAGGAGTCTGAATTCCTCCGCATCCGGAGCGTTTTTAACCGTAAGATGTGCGAGCCGTTCAAGCAGCTTCGCACAGGGAAGCATAATAACCGTGCATATAAGGTTGAACGAGGTGTGTACGACAGCTATACCCATTTCATTTGTGGTTTTTGACAGTATTGTAAAATCCAATATCGCATTAAGCCCGTAAAAACCGCTCAACACCACCACGGTTCCTATCAAATTGAAGTAAAGATGAACCATCGCGGCGCGCTTGGCATCCTTTGAAGCGCCTACCGAGGATAAGAGCGCCGTAACGCAGGTGCCTATATTCTGCCCCATGATTATCGGTATGGCCGCAGCGTAGGTCAGCGCGCCTGTCGAGCTTACCGCCTGAAGTATACCGACCGACGCGGAGGAGGACTGTATAATTGCCGTAAGCAGCGCTCCGGCAAAAACGCCGAGAATAGGATTGGAGAACATAAGCAGTATATTTTGGAAACCGGGTACGGTTCTTAGTCCCGATACAGAGGAGGACATGGTTTCCATCCCGAACATTAATACCGCAAATCCGAGCAGGATCATACCGAAATCTTTTTTTCTGGAAGATTTGCCTGACATGAGCAGAAAAATTCCGATAATCGCGAGAATCGGGGTAAAGGATGAGGGCTTGAGCATCTTAATCCATAAGTTATCCGACTGTATACCGGTAAGAGAAAGTATCCAAGCGGTTATTGTGGTGCCCACGTTCGCGCCCATAATAATGTTTATCGCCTGGTGAAGGGACATAACTCCTGCGCTTACAAGCCCCACCACCATTACCGTCGTCGCAGACGACGATTGTATAACCGCTGTCACGCTCAATCCGAGAATGAAACCCTTAATCGGGTTGTTTGTCAGATTGGCGAGAATGGTTTTCAACTTCCCTCCGGCTTCTTTTTCCAGAGAATTGCTCATGATGTTCATTCCGAACAGGAACAGGGACAACCCGCCTATAAGCGTCAAGACATTGAAAATATCCATTATTACGTCCTCATACACAATATATTACATAATTTTACACAAAAATAATTATATTATACAAGTGTTAAATCCGTAATCGGATTTAAGTTAAATGCATGTTAAATCTATGTGATATTAATATTTTCCGTGGGTTCCGGTTACCGAATATTCCACCCATTCGGCGATATTCGTGGCGTGGTCGCCTATCCTTTCAAAATATTTCGCTATCATAAGAATGTCTATACAAGCTTCGCCGTCGGCTTTCCCGTTTGCTATTTCGGCGATAAGAGTCTTTCTTATGTCCGCAAAATATCCGTCCACTATATCGTCGGAACCGATGACATCGCGCGCCATTAAGGCGTCGTTTTTAATATAAGCTTCTATGCTTTTATTTACCATTCCCGCCGCCGCGTATGACATCTCGCGCAGAGGCACCATATACAATAGTCTGCTGCCTTCGATATACTGCACTATTTCAGCGATATCCGAGGACTGGTCGCCTATGCGTTCCATATCGGAAATCATTTTCAAAGCGGAGGATATTTTACGCAGGTCGGAAGCCACCGGCTGCTGATGAAGCAGAAGCCTGAGGCAAAGCGACTCGATATCGCGTTCTTTCTGATCAATTTGCTTATCGGTGAAAAATACCTTTTCCGTTATTGTTTTAAAGCAATTTGCTTTTTCCTTCGCCCTGTCGCAGTCGGGTTCGGTGTTTATGGTATCAAAATCGAACAACGCTTTTATGGCGCAGGTTATCACTTCCTCGCACAAGCCGCCCATTTCAAGCATTTCGTTATGAAGCCGCAGGAGCTGTTCTTCAAATCGGTTTCTCATATCGTATACCGCCTTTTATATATCTATATTTAGTATTTCAAATTATCCGAATCTTCCCGAAATATAATCTTCCGTCCGTTTGTCGGCGGGAAGAGAGAATATTTTTTCCGTATCGTCGTATTCCACCGCTTCCCCGAGCAGGAAAAATGCGGTTTTGTCGGAAATCCGTGCCGCCTGCTGCATATTATGAGTCACGATCACAATTGTATAATCCTTTTTCAATTCGGCGGCGAGATCTTCTATTTTTGAGGTGGAAATCGGATCGAGCGCGGAGGTGGGCTCATCCATAAGAAGCACCTCCGGCTCTACGGCGAGAGAACGCGCTATACAAAGACGCTGCTGCTGACCGCCCGAAAGCCCGAGCGCGTTTTTCTTCAGACGGTCTTTCACTTCGTCCCATATAGCGGCTCTGCGAAGCGAGGTTTCCACTATTTCGTTCAGCTTTGATTTTGCGCGTATGCCGTGGGTGCGCGGACCGTACGCCACATTGTCATATACACTCATGGGGAACGGGTTGGGCTTTTGAAAGACCATACCCACACGCCTGCGAAGAGCGGGAATATCGATTTTACCTTTACCGTATATATCCTCTCCGTCAAGGATTATCTTCCCATCTATACGGCATTCCGGTATTAAATCGTTCATGCGGTTTATTGTTTTAAGCAGCGTGGACTTGCCGCAGCCGGAAGGACCGATAAAAGCGGTTATATGCTTTGACGGAATCTTCAGATTAACATTTTTTACCGCGCACATATCACCGTAGCGGACGTTGAGGTTTACAATATCTATTTTATTTTCCATTTTTGTTTACCAACCTCTTTGCAATAAAGTTTGAAATCGCGTTCATGCCCACAACCATGACCAGCAGTATGACCGAGGTCGCGTACGCTTCCGATGTATAAAGCCCCTCGTTCCACAGACAGTACATATGCACGGACAGGGTACGGGCGGAATCGGCAAGGTTACCCGTGAAGTTGCCCGCGGTTCCGGCCGTGAAGATGAGCGCGGCGGTTTCGCCGGCAATACGTCCGACGGCGAGTATAACCCCCGCAAGAATCCCCGGAACAGCGGACGGAAGAATGATACGGAAAACCGTTCTTACCTTTCCGGCGCCCAAACCGAAGCTGCCCTCTCTGTAGGAATCGGGTACCGCGAGCAGCGCTTCCTCCGCCGTGCGGATAATAACGGGCAGAACCATTATAACGAGCGTTAAAACACCCGCAATCATGGAATATCCCCAGCCGAGGGAAATCACAAAAAGAAGGTAGCCGAAAAGCCCGTATACTATCGAAGGGATACCCTGAAGGGTTTCCACGGTGACGCGGATCAGCTTCACGAGCCTTGAGCCGCGTTTTGCGTATTCGCAAAGGTAAACCGCGGCGGCCACACCCACAGGGACCGCGATGCCGAGCGTGAGCAACGAAATTTCAAGGGTATTTAGTATCGCCGGAAGCATGGATACATTTTCGCTGTTATAATGCCGTTCAAAAAGAGAAGCCTTTATTTCGGGAATGCCCTTTATCAGAATATAACCCGTTATAAGCAGGAAGAGCAGCCCGACGGTCATACCCGCCGTCCAAACGACGACGCGTATCGCACGTGAACCGGCATTTTTGTTATTTTTATACGCGGTTGTGCCCGTCATGACCTTTCCTCCTTCCTTTTTAGGGCAGAAAAGCTGAGGTTAATGATAAGTATGAATACAAACAGCACCACGCCCGTAGCAATAAGAGCTTCGCGGTGAAGCTCGGCTGCGTAACCCATTTCAAGAATTATATTTGTGGTGAGGGTACGTATACCCGATGTCACGCTTTCGGGCATTATCGCCTGATTTCCCGCCACCATGACCACCGCCATGGTTTCGCCGACCGCTCGTCCTATTCCGAGTATGATACCCGCAAAAACACCGGATTTGGCGGCGGGGAATATAACTCTGAAAACGCTCCTCTCATGCGTGGCGCCGAGCGCGAGCGAGCCTTCATAATAATGATTCGGAACCGCGCGCAGCGATGATTCGGTTACGTTTATAACCGTCGGCAGTATCATAAAGCCGAGAAGCAGGGATGATGTCAGTATACCCTTGCCGCTGCCGCCGAAAAATGTCTGCATAACCGGAACGATCACCATCAGGCCGAAAAAGCCGTATACAATCGAGGGTATCCCGGCGAGCAGCTCCACGGCGGGCTTCAGCACGCGGTGCAGCTTTGCAGGACAGAAGAAGGCCAAAAAAGCCGCGCAGCCCAAGCCCAAAGGCACACCGAAAACGATCGCGCCCGCAGTCACGCATATGCTGCCCACTATCATGGGGAAGATACCGTATAATCCCGCGGAAGGCTTCCAGGTCATTCCGAACAGGAATTTGAAAAATCCTATTTCCGACATTGCGGGAATACCGTTGTAAAGCAGGAACGCGATAATAAAGGCGACGGCGATTATGGACACGCAAGCCGAAAACAGAAACACAAAGCGCATTCCCGTTTCCCTTATTTTTATCTTCATATATTATTGTCCCTTATGTTTAATATAAGCGGGAGTGCGCTGCTTTACGGCGCGGCTCCCGCTTTCGCGTTTATATATTGTTATAATCAATCTGTTATTTCGGACCAATCCTTGATTTCCCCGAGGTATATTTTTTTAATTTGTTCGGATGTAAGATTATTTACCTTGGAATCCTTATTGACAATGACGGCTATGCCGTCCTGAGCGATGACCTTGCCGGTAAGCACAGCTTTTTCGCTGTCCTTCAGCTCGCGGG
>JAQVQF010000013.1 GCA_028701715.1 Eubacteriales bacterium
AATCTTAAAATTCCCTCTTTATTATTGTATGCGGCAATTAAAAAAAAGCCCGTATATCGTCAAAGAATACGGACTTTATGTTGTTTCGATGATATTAGCATATCAAGTTCACCGAGGGGAAGGGGGGACGCTTCTTTGTAAAATCAATGCAATTAAAGCGTATCGAGCGTTTCCTTTATTTTACTTATAAAAGCATCGGTATTCAACGACACCTTGTTTTCAAGGTCGGAAAGCGCGCAGAGTCCCTTTGTCATATAGCCGTTCTCAACCGTCATGACTACCGCTTTTTCAAGCTTTGCGGCAAAGTCGGTGAGAGAGGCTATTCCGTCAAGCTCGCCGCGCTTCTTCAGCGCGCCCGTCCAGGCGTATATCGTCGCCGCCGGGTTGGTTGAGGTGGGTATGCCCTTGAGGTAATTATAATAATGACGCTGAACCGTGCCGTGCGCCGCTTCGTATTCGTACGCTCCGTCCGGGGATACAAGCACGGAGGTCATCATGGCAAGGTCGCCGAAGGCGTTTGCCACCATGTCGCTCATAACGTCGCCGTCATAATTCTTGCAAGCCCAGATAAAGCCGCCCTCAGAGCGTATGACCCTCGCCACCGCGTCGTCGATAAGCGTGTAATAATAGGTTATGCCCTTTTCGTTGAATTTTTCTTTATATTCGTTTTCAAAGATTTCCGCGAAAATATCCTTAAAGGTATGGTCGTATTGCTTGGATATGGTGTCCTTGGAGGAAAACCATAAATCCTGTCCCTCCCCGAGAGCGAAATTGAAGCAGGAACGGGCGAAGGAGGATATGGATTTCACGGTATTGTGCATACCCTGAATAATCCCCGCGCCGTCAAAGCTGTGGATAAGCTTCTTGGTGATAACCTCGCCGTCCTTTTCGACGGTGATATACGCCTCGCTTTTTTCTGGAACCTTCGCCTCGACCGCCTTATATACGTCGCCGTAGGCGTGACGGGCTATGGTAATCGGCTTCCTCCAGGTCTTTACATACGGCTCTATGCCTTTTACGGTGATCGGAGAGCGGAATACAGTTCCGTCGAGCACGGCGCGTATTGTGCCGTTGGGGGACGCCCACATCTCACGGAGATTATATTCCTTAACCCTGTCGGCGTTGGGGGTTATGGTGGCGCATTTTACGCCCACACCGTACTTTTTTATGGCGTACGCCGCGTCGCGGGTGACCTTATCGCCTGTTTTGTCGCGGTTTTCAAGCCCTAAGTCGTAATATTCGGTTTTAAGCTCTATGTAGGGTAAAAGCAGCCTTTCCTTAATCTGCGTCCAAAGGACACGGGTCATCTCGTCCCCGTCCATTTCGACGAGCGGTACGGACATTTTTATTTTTTCATTCATTATGATCCTTCTTTCTTATCTAACCATAAACCATAAGCTTTTTAACGATTTCGGCAGGTAAAGCATTTGACTTGTGAAACATTTATTTGCCGAAATAGCGGTTGTTTAAACCGCAAAGGTAAAAAGTTTCTGCTTTAAAGATTTAGCTTTAAAGCATTCCCACGGAATTTATAAGTCCGCCCGCGAGTATGCAGCGCTTTTCCCTTTCGGAAAGCTCGCAGGTCGTAATGGCGCGTATACCGGTTTTTTCGTTCTTCACCACAATATTATTACCGCTTTCGACACTGTCACGCGCATTTTCCACCGTCACGGGATCACCGAGCGCAAAGCTGTCGTAATCCTCGGGATTATGGAAGGTCAGCGGCAGTATGCCGTTGTTGATAAGATTGGCGCGGTGTATCCTTGCGAATGATTTGGCAATAACGCATCTCACGCCCAAATACAACGGAACAAGCGCCGCGTGCTCTCTTGAGGAGCCCTGACCGTAATTCGCGCCGCCGATTATTACGCCCGTTTTATGCTGCGTCATTCTTTCGGGGAATTCGCAGTCGCATACCGTAAAGCAATATTTGGAAAGATAGGGAATGTTGGAACGGTAGGGTAAAATTTTCGCACCCGCGGGCATGATATGATCGGTGGTGATATTGTCGCCCGTTACCAAAGTCACCTCTGTTTTTATTTCATTCTCAAGCGCGTGTCCGGTGGGAAAAGGCTTGATATTCGGTCCGCGTTCGACACTAAGCGTTTCGGCTTCAACGGCGGAGGCGGGCGGAATTATCATATTGTCGTCGGGCTTTATTTCATCCAAAGCCATATAGCTGATTTCTTCTTTTATTTCTCCGGGGTCGGTCAGATATCCGTTTATTGCGGATATCGCGGCGGTTTCCGGCGACACCAGATATACTCCGGCATCCTTGGTTCCGCTTCTGCCCGTAAAGTTACGGTTGAAGGTGCGCAGCGATATGCCCGCCGAGCCGGGAGACTGCCCCATGCCTATGCAGGGTCCGCAAGCGCATTCGAGTATACGCGCTCCCGCCGCAATGAGATCGGAAAGCCCTCCGCTTTGAGCCAGCAGGTCAAACACCTGCTTTGAGCCGGGGGATACGGTGAGGGAAACGCCTTCATTTACGGTTTTCCCTTTTAAAATTGCCGCCGCCTTCATAAGATCGTCGTAGGACGAATTGGTGCATGAGCCTATACAGCACTGGTCAACTTTTATTTTCCCTATTTTTGAAACAGGCTTTACGTTATCGGGCGAATGAGGACACGCCGCCATCGGCACGACCTTTGAAAGATCCACCGTCAGCTCCCCGTCATATGCCGCGTCGGGATCCGCTTCTATATTTACATAAGCTTCTTCCCTCTTCTGGAGAGTTAAAAACCGCTTTGTGACCTCGTCGGACGGAAAAACCGATGTGGTGGCGCCCAGCTCCGTACCCATGTTGGTTATGGTCGCTCTTTCGGGAACCGACAGCGTCATAACGCCGCCGCCGGAATATTCGAATATCTTGCCGACTCCGCCCTTTACCGAAAGCCGGTGTAATATTTCAAGAATCACATCCTTGGCGGAAACGTGCTTCCGCAGCTTCCCCGTAAGGTTTATTTTTATAATTTCGGGCATGGTTATATAGTAAGGCTGCCCCGACATCGCGCAGGCTACGTCAAGCCCGCCCGCGCCGAACGCCAGCATTCCCAGACCGCCGCCGGTGGGAGTGTGCGAATCCGAGCCTATAAGCGTTTTTCCGGGAACGCCGAAGCGTTCAAGATGAACCTGATGACAGATACCGTTGCCCGGACGCGAGAAATACAGGCCGTATTTCTTCGCGCAGGTTTGGATATATTTATGGTCGTCGGCGTTTTCAAAGCCGGTCTGGAGCGTGTTGTGGTCTATATACGCCACCGAAAGCTCGGTTTTTACTCGCTTTATGCCCATTGCCTCAAACTGAAGGTATGCCATTGTGCCTGTGGCGTCCTGAGTCAGTGTCTGATCTATTCTCAGGCCTATTTCGCCGCCCTTTTTCATTTCCCCGGAAACGAGGTGGGCTTTAATCAGCTTCTGCGTTACGTTGAGTCCCATTTTTATGTTTTACTTCCCTTCGTTATGTTGAAGTTTTATGTCCGCCCTTTCCGAAAGCGGTATATATTCGTTAAATCCGCCGAGAGTCACATACGCCGGACGCATTATCCTGCGGCAGGTTAAAACCTCTTCGATACGATGAGCGCACCAGCCCGCCATGCGCGCCACGGCGAACAGCGGCGTATAAAGCTCGGAAGGTATGTCGAGCATACGGTAAACGATGCCGGAATACAAATCGAAATTGGCACAGATTGAGCCGGCCTGCTTCTTGCCGTTATCGGTAAGCACCGCGGGCGCCAGTCTTTCCACCGCTTCAAGGAGCGAAAGGTCCTTGTCAAAGCCGGTCTCTCTCGCCAAATCCGCGGCATGCTCCTTGAGTATCACCGCGCGCGGGTCATTTTTCGTATAAACGGCGTGACCTATTCCGTAAATAAGACCTGTGCGGTCTCCGGCTTTCTTTTCAAAAATAAGCCTCAGATAATTGGATATTTCCTCGTCGTCTTTATAATCCCTTACGCCTTCCTTTATGAAGTCGAGCATTTCAATTACTTTGGCGTTGGCGCCGCCGTGACGCGGGCCTTTCAGCGAGCCGATTGCCGCCGCTATAGCCGAATATGTGTCCGTCCCGGAGGATGAAACCAAACGGCAGGCAAAGGTGGAATTGTTACCGCCGCCGTGTTCGGCATGCAATATAAGCGATATATCGAGCAGCATGGCTTCGCGACGTGTAAATTTTCTGTCCATTCGCATGGTGGAAAGAATATTTTCCGCAACCGACTGTCCCGGAATCGGCGGATGGAAGAACAAGGAGGTGTGATCATAATAACGCTTCTTCACCTGATAAGCGTTTACCGCAATGGATGAAACGCATGCGATTAGCTCAATAGACTGACGAAATACGTTTTCCATCGCGTTGTCCTCCGCATTGTCGTCATAGCTGTAAAGCGCCAGCACGCTGCGTCCCAGCTTATTCATAATATCCGGGGACGGAGCCTTGATTATCATATCCTCAATAAAGCCGTCGGGCAATTCTCTCAAATCCTCAAGCAGCTTTGTAAAATGGTCAAGCTGACGCGCCGAGGGGAGGTACCCGAACAGGAGTAGCCAAACTACCTCCTCAAAACCGAACCTGCCCTCCCCCGCGCAGTTATCAATTATGTCCCTGACGTCAATGCCGCGGTAGTACAAACGCCCTTCGTCGGGTGTCTTGACGCCGTCCTTCATAATATATCCGTGAACGTTGCTTATTTTTGTGGCTCCCGCCTTTACACCCGTACCGTCGGCATTGCGTAAACCGCGTTTTATATCGTAATCCTGAAAAACGCCGCTGTCGATAAGCAGGTGTGACCTGCAGTCCTCGCAATAAGGACGCAGGCGTTCGTTGAGTTGTGAATAGTTTTCTGATATAAACATAGGTATTCCTCCCAATGTCGAAATTATATCAGATAAGTAATTATTTGTCAAGAGGTTTTGCAAGAAAATATGTTCATATTTCATTTTATTACATTTTTCGCCTCTGTTTGTCCGACCAGTGCCTTGAATATTGAATTAATTAAAATGCATATTTCAATCTATACGAAAAAGCCCCGTATATGTCACACAAGCGCATATACGGGGATCAATAAGGTTATTCCTTCAGTTTTCTATTATTCTAATCAATATCCTTGCCGCTTCCTCGCGGTTTATCGTTCCGTTGGGTACGAACAAGCCGTTGCTGGCGGTAATAATTCCCGCGTCGGCAACCGCCGAAATACATGCCGCCGTTTCCGCGTCAAGCTCTCCCAAATCAGTATATGCGGCCGCTTTGCCGGTCAGTCCGAGCAGCTTTGTCACCCATACCGCCGCCTCGCTTCTTACCACGCTCTCGCCCGGGCGGAATTCGGTTTGATCGGCAGACACAATGCTCATGGCTACGGCTTTGGCAAGATACTGCTTCCTGCCTCCGGACAGCGTCGCCGTGTCGCTAAACGGCAAGGTCGTACCCGCTCCCTCTACATTGACGTCCGCGGATGCCATAAGCATTACGAGAAAATCTATTCGCGACACCGAAAGCTCGGGATTGTACAGATATTCGCCGTCTTTATAAACATACGTTACTATGCTGCTTTCGGCAAGCGCTATGGCGGCGGCATGAGCAGAGGATGAGCTCATATCCGAAAATACGATATTGCTTTTGCCCACAGTGATGCTTATATTCGCCGCGGCGGAGGAATTGCCGTATTCATCGATTGCTCTGATAACCAGCGAATCGCTCCCCGTAAAGCCCTTGGCGGGCGTATATATTATTATTCCGCTGTTTACGTTAACGCTGACGCTGCCCGAAACGGGATATTCGTCGATACAGTATTTTACATCATCTCCGTCGGGTTCCAAAATATTCAATCTGTATTCGGTTTTTGCGTTCTTGACCGTCGTGAAAGCGCCGGAATTTAGCAACGGAGCGGTGTTGCGGCTTGCGGTCAGTCTTACATTGCATAAAATATCGGTATACTGCCAGCCTTCCGCGTCGCACCTGAACGTAAACGCGGCGTTGCCCTCTCCGTTCCCCGCGGGGGTGAAGGTAAGGTAGTTTAACGACGACGACGCTATTGTCTGTCCGCTTACCACCGGTACGCCGTTTAGTTTCAGCACTCCGGCGGTGTCGCCCGGCAGCGAGGTTACGGTGATATATTTCAATTCCGTTCCCACCGTGTTTTCATAATCCGCTCTGGAAAAGCATATTGTTTCGGCATATACGCCGCACTTGCAGAGTACGCTTTCGCTCCGCAGCACGGAAATCGCAGGTGAAATCTCCCCTCCCAACGACGTCGCCGACGCTGACGCGGGAAGGAGAAAGGTTATCGCGAAAATAATTGCGAAGAAAGCGGACATAATTTTTTTCATATACATATACGGTCTCCCTCTCAGTGACTTTATGATTCATAATATGTTTATGACGCGTCAGGATAAAATATTATTTGCTTTTGGTTATTATTGCTTTTTTATAAAATAATGTTATAATATCATAAACACGGGATGGCTTTATATGTTTTCCGCTGTGATTTAAAAAAGGAACGGTTGAGATAATGAATATAAAAAATGAAATATTAAGGCTGAAACGCGAAAAGGATGTATGTATTATCGCTCATTCCTACCAGACGGGCGACATTCTTGAAATCGCGGATTTTACCGGGGATTCATACGCGCTTTCGGTAAAGGCAGCGCAGACGAAAAGCAAAACGATTCTTATGTGCGGAGTACGCTTTATGGCGGAAACCGCTAAAATATTGTCACCGGACAAAAGGGTGATAATCGCCAACGCCGACGCGGGCTGCCCCATGGCGGAACAGCTGACCAAAGAGGATGTGGAGACCTTAAAAGCAAAATATCCCGGGTACGCCGTCGCCTGCTATATAAACACCTCCGCTTCGCTAAAAACGGTCTGCGACATATGCGTCACCTCGTCTTCCGCCGTTAAAATTCTCGGTAATTACGAAAACGACAATATAATATTTATACCTGACAGAAATTTGGGGAGCTATATCAAAGAAAAGCTGCCCGATAAAAATATAATACTCGTAAACGGCTGCTGTCCGGTCCACGCCGCGGTGACGGAGGACGAGGCCGTTGCGGCAAAGAAAGCGTATCCCGGCTGCCCGCTGCTGGTACATCCCGAATGCGTTCCCGATGTGCTTCGTCATGCCGATTTCATAGGCTCGACTTCCGAAATAATGAATTATGCCGTAAACAGCGATTCGGACGCTTTTATTATAGGTACGGAGCTGGCGATTTCGCAGCATTTGCAAAAGGCGCTGCCCGAAAAGAAATTTTATATGCTTTCGGAAAGATTGGTGTGCCCGGATATGAAGCTTACCGCTTTGAAAAACGTATACGACGCTCTTGACGGCGGAGGACTTGAAATAGTCCTTGATGCCGAAACCATAACCAAAGCGGCTAAATGTATAAATGAGATGATAAGGTTAGGATAAAAAAACAAGGGTAAGGAAAACATGGAAAAAATTCTTGTGGCGATGAGCGGCGGCGTGGATTCCTCCGCGGCTCTGATTCTTCTCAAGCAGGCGGGATATGAGCCTTACGGCGTTACGATGAAGCTCCTCGGCGGATTGAATATTGATACGATGCCCGACCAACGCGACGCGGAAGCCGTCGCTTCCCTGCTCGGCGTGCCCTTCTGCGCGGTCGATTATTCACGCGATTTTGAGGAAAGCGTGATTAAGCCTTTCGCCGAAAGCTATATCGGCGGGGAAACACCCAATCCCTGTTTGTTATGCAACAAGCATTTGAAATTCGGAAAGCTCTTTGAAAAAGCCGACGAAATGGGTATAAAATATATTGCGACGGGACATTACGCAGCAATTGAGGAAAAAGACGGAAAATATCTCCTCCGCAAGGCGGCGGACATAAAAAAAGACCAGAGCTATGTGCTCTGCAATCTGACTCAAGCTCATCTGTCGCGTCTTGTTTTCCCTCTCGGCTCACTTACAAAAGAAAAGGTGCGGGATATTGCAAAAAGCTTTTCGCTTGCCAACGCCGTAAAATCCGAAAGTCAGGATATATGCTTCGTCCGCGAAGGCGATTACGCCGCCTTTGTTTCGCGCTACAGCGGACAACAGCAGCATTCCGGCAGGTTCTTAAACAAAGCGGGACAGGTAATGGGCACGCACAACGGTATGATAAATTATACGATCGGTCAACGCCGGGGGCTTGGTATGGGTTTCGGCGAAAGGACCTATGTGGTTTCCAAAAATCCTGTTGAAAACACCGTCACCCTCGGCGGCGACGGCGATCTTTTTTCATCGGAGCTGACGCTCGGAGAGGTTAACATAATATCGGGTGAATTCCCTACCCGCCCTTTTACGGCAAACGTGCGGATACGTTATCATCACAGGGAGCAGCCGGCGACCATCTGTCCGCTTGAGGACGGGCGGTTAAAGGTAAAATTTGATAACCCCCAGCGTGCCATTGCCCCGGGTCAGTGGGGAGTCATATACGACGGCGATTATGTTATCGGCGGCGGGATTATTTCCAGGGCCTGACCTTGTCAAGCCAGCCCTGCGCTTTCCAGTAATCCGAATCGGCCTTGTTCCACGGCTTTTTTTCCATTGATTTTATCATGAAAAAGAAAAATTTCTGAAAACAGGAAGCGTTGGGTTTACCGTAACGCTTTTTGATTTTATACGCGAGCTTTTTCGCTTTTTTTCAATCTTTTCACGTTTTTTCGGGGATATTTCTACCCATTTTGACGCCAAAACCGCCATTCCGAATCGGTATATACGACCTATACCCCAAAATTTAAAGCTGTCGGCAATATCATTGAGCGTATGCTTTGTGGTGCTGCCGGCCGACGACGCAACGGCAACCGCTTGTTTGGAAAAGGACGTTCCGTCCGGTCTGTGAACTATCCATCTCCATGCAAAATGATCCAGCAACGCTTTCATGGAACCGCTGGCATGGTATACATAGGTCGGCGTTGTGAAAATAAGCAGCTCCGCTCCCGAAACCGCGTCCTCTATCGGTTTCATCGACACATAATGCGGACATTTTTCTTCGCTTATATAAATGCAATTCGCGCAGCCGATACAAAAATGCGGCATATCCCTGGGCAGGAAAAATTCGGTTATTTCATTATCTTCGCCCAAGGCTTTCACAAGCTCTTGTCCCATATTCCATGAACATTCTTTATGATTCTGTCCGTTTATTATTGTTATTTTCATTATATCGCCCCTATTTATGATATTTGCCGTTATTGATTATCGTAAAGGCGCGGTATAGCTGCTCGCAGAGTATAACTCGCATAAGCCTGTGCGGAAAGGTCATGTCCGAAAAAGAAAGCTTAAGGTCGAATTTTTCCTTAACATCATCGGAAAGCCCGTGGCTTGAACCGATTATAAAAACGATATTCCTGCCCGAAGGCACGGTGCCGAATATTCCGGCAAACTGCTCGGATGAATACTTCACGCCTTCGACGCACAGAGAAATAACATAGGCGTTTTTCGGCAGCGAGCCGATTATCGCATTGCCTTCCTTTTGAAGGGCTTTTTTTATTTCCGCAGCGGTTACCGATAAGGCTCTATCCGGGAGCTTTTCTTCTTTCAATTCCCTGACCGTGACGGCGGCATAAGGGGAAATTCGCTTGAGATATTCATCGGCAGCTTCGCGGAAATAGTTTTCTTTAATATTTCCGACAGCGATTATTGTAATATTGTTCATTATTTCTTCCATAATTGAATAAAATCGTATTTTAAAGGAAATGCTAACCTCGAAATTGAATGTAAAATGTAATATATTGAATTCAAGCTATTAATACAACCGTATAAAGAGTTTAAGCGGTTATCAAGAAAGGAATGGTCATATAAATGTCCCCCAAAGAATTGCTTTATATCGAAGACGCTCTGAATCATGAGCAGTTTATCAAGACCCAGATAACGGATTGCACCTCAAAGCTAACCGATTCGGAACTTAAAAACTTTGTATCTTCCCTGTCAAAAAGTCACAACGATATTTACAAAAATATCTATCAGACGCTTTAGGAGGTGCTCTGTGAACGATAAGGAAATAATGGAAAGCTTGCTTTTCACCGAAAAAACCGCCTGCGATTTATATCTTCACGGCGTAATCGAATCCACCGACCCAAAGGTCAGAAGCTCGTTCCAGTCCGCGCTCGACCAGTCGCTGAAAATGCAAAATCAAATATATGATAAAATGTCCCAGAAGGGCTTTTATCAGGTACAAAATGTGGAACAGCAGAAGATCGATACCACAAGAGGCAAGTTTTCGGCATCTTAAATTAATACGACTTTCTTTAATGCGGAGGAAAACCTCCGCATTTTATTTATATAAATTATATACTTATTATATATCGGTATACACGCCGTGTCAATCAAATATTGACAACGGACGAAAACATGCTATAATAAACATTATATTATACTTTTGCGTGTCGGTATATAAAATCGTATATTATAAACCAAAAGCTTAGTTTTTGCTTTTTAAGTTTTAAGAAAGAACGGTTATAATGATGAAGAGAGCGCTTATTGTTGGAATTTTAAGCTTATTTGTTATTCAAGGCATATGCCTTTGTTTTTTCCTGTCTTCCTGTACCAAGAACGATTCGCTTCCCGAGGGAGCCCGTACAATCGAAGGCAGCTATTCAACCAACAGAATAGGCACCGATATCGGTTATATTTTTACTACCGACGGATTCGGTTATCAGCTGATAGGTGAAGAGGTTTATCAAATTAAGTATTATATTTTAGGGAATACCATTACTGTTGAAAATTTTTCTGTGGATCCCGGCATCACAACGACCTTTACTTTTTATGAGGGCGACGGCTTTGTCCGTATAAACGGAATAAAATATGATATATTTGTCCCGACCGACGATACTTCCGACGCATTTGAAAGCTCCGAGGAACCATCGGTGTCTTAAAAGCCGAAAATATTAAAATGCAATAAAAATAATGTATTATTCATGTCGACGCTTGACAACAACTGAAATTATGTTGTATAATTGTTAAATCAAAGTTAAACGTCAAACGCAACTGTCCAATACATTGCGGTAAAATTGAAAGGATTGGTATATTCATGAAAAAACGTATTTTAGCGGTTCTTTGCGCAATTATTGTTATTTTTCCCCTGTTCGTTATTGCGCCGCAGGCCGCTGACAATGTCGAAAAAATCGTCACGATAGCGTGGAATGAGCCGGCAATCCCCGTAAACGCCGGACAAGCGGTCGATCTTACCAAGTATAATTTAGGTGTTTCGGCGACGGAAACCATCAACGCCTCTTCCCTTACCTGGAAGAACGGAACAACCGCAATCACTTCGTTCACTCCCTCCTCCGCCGGAGTTTACACGCTCACCGCAGTATATGGAACAACATCGAAAAGCGTTTATGTTGTGGCCAAAAACACCGCGGATAAGGATTATGTTCTTTACACAAACGATTTTACCGGAGCAAACCCGCTTTCCGACTGGAAAAAGCAAATAGAAAACGACGCTTTGATTAAAGTCGAAAATTCCAAGCTTGTAATCGACGCGCGCAATTATGAAATGCTCCGCATTCTTCTTCCCGAATGGTTGGGTGAATTCGGCAACTATTGTATAACCGCTTCGGTATCCTCCTCCGATGAAAAAGATACCGGACGCTGGAATTCCATAATGTATCGCGTACAAAACAACAATTATCCTTTTTATCATATGTGCGTCCGCAAAAATACCGCCGCTTCCAACGGCATCGAATTCGCTCTGCGCAATTCCAACAACCTTTGGAATGTCATCAACACCGGATCGTACACCACCGCGCAGACAACGGGTACATATTATAACTATAAGGTCCAGGTTAAGGATGATGTCATAATGGAATCCTTCAACGAAAAGGACGTCATTTATAACGAGGATAAAAAAGAATATTATGTCGGACGAATCGGACTTCAGGCCAACTATTCCATAATGTACGTGGACAGGGTGACCGTTTCGCTTCAGCTTGAAAAACCCGATTTTGATATCAGCCAGACCCTTATCGAAACCACGGCTACAGTTGAAAACATATCAAATTCTTTCACCAATGTTGTGGAAATTACAAGCGCCGGCGCTTTTAATAACCTTGACAACGCCGTTTCCGCCATCATCCATACCGACGGAACATCCGTCACCACTCCCGAAGGCACTGTGTTGGACAGCCTCGATAATATATATAATCTTATCGGTACAAATATAATACCTGTTTTCTATTGTAAAACAAAAACCGCGGTTGACGGGGTATGCGCCTTGCTTGCCGACAAGACCGTTGTGGACGCTGCGGTTATCAGCGACGACGCAACAATCGTCAAATACGCCAGAACCAAGAAAAACACCCTGCGCGGCATAATAGATTTCAGGGGCAAATACTCGCACGAGCTGACCGCTGACGAAATATCGGCCGTAAGGCTTGCTGTCAACGGCTCGCTTGCCAAGACCGCGCTTCTCGACATATCCTGTCTGAGCCAGTCCGTCACATCGGAGCTGAGAGAGCTTCTCCTTTCGGTATGGGCATATGACGAATGCGCCACCCCGGAGGACGCCGCCGCCGCTATCGTGCTCGGAGCGCACGGCGTTGTATCCCCCAACCCCGACAACGTCAAGAGCGCCTATTCCTTCTTTGAAGGCAATACCGTTACCTCCACCTCACTTATTATCGGACACCGCGGCAATCCCACCAACGCTCCCGAAAATTCCATGTCCAGCTATATTTGCGCGTTTGAAAACGGCGCCGACATAGTCGAAACCGATGTTTACCTCACCACCGACAACGAAGTCGTTATAATGCATGACGGAACCATCGACAGGACGACGGACGGAAGCGGCAATGTCGAATCGATGACTCTTGCGCAGCTGAAAACCTATCACCTTTGGGGCGACAACGACGCTTATAAAACCAAGCTGCCCGACGAACGCATTCCCACCCTGCGCGAACTGTTCGAATATGCAAAGGGCAAGGATCTGAAGGTGTTCGTTGAAATCAAATCCTCAAAAGCGATAATATGCAAATACATTGCCGACCTGATTAATGAATATGAAATTACCGATCAGGTATGCGTCATATGCTTCTCGATTACCCAGTGCGCCGAAATGCAAAAATACGCTCCGGCCGTCAGCTGCGGTTACCTTATCAGCGGTACGGCTCAGGCTTCCACGCAGAGAATGGCAAACGCCGCTCTTTACGCTTATCTGCCTTCCATACTCGCCAACAACACCACCCTCAACCCGGGTTACGGATCAATCACCAAAAAGCTCTGCGATGTCGCCAACGACAGAGGCGTTACGATATGGCCCTGGACCTATACCACCGGCTCCGCCACGGCGTTTGCCAACGCTTTTATATGGGGCTACGGCGGACTTACCACCAACGACGCGCAATATACCAAGAATACCGTAAAATATATATCAACCGACTTAAACGATATTTATCTGATGCCTGACGACACCTATGACTATACCGTTTCCTCCGCCACTTACGGCAGAGTAAGTGCGGATATAACAAACGATGCTTCCGTCAAAATACTTTCCGGCGACGCGGTCACCGTGGAAAACGGAAAAATCACAGCCGTCAAAGCCGGCACGGCGAAGCTTATGTTCTATTACGGCACAAAGCTCCCCACCAATACCGCTTATACGCTTTATACCAAGGTTATAACAATAAACGTACTGAGCGCCGATGAATTCGGCGAAATCGCGCTTCTTGATAACGACAGATTTACTACCGACGGCAGCCTGATAAGCGGCGCCGCAATCGGCACAAAGGCCGGAGAATTCCTTAAGCACTTTAAGAACACCGAGCTTAAGATTACCAGGAACGGCACACAGCTCGCCGACGGCGATGTCATAGGAACCGGTTGCGTCGTGGAATCCTACGCAGGAGGGGTTCTCAAGCAGTCACAGACAATAGTCGTAAAAGCCGACCTCAACGGCAACGGCGCGATTGACACTATTGACTATATATCGCTCAGGCTTATGATACTCGGCATAGGCGACTATTCCGAGGCTCAGAAAGCCGCCGCGGACGTAAACGGCAACGGGACAAGGAACGTAACCGATTATATCATGATAAGGCTGCATATTCTCGGAATAACCGCCATAGACTGATTTCACAGACAAGAAGCTACAGCCCCGGAATTTGAAAATTCCGGGGCTGCTTTTTGTTATTTGTTATATCCTTGTTTTGTTTATTCTTTGTCCTTTTTAGACTTGCCGAAGCATAAGTATGTGAGAATTCCAAGCACCGCAACGGTTATTATAACTATAATCGCCTTTTCACGGAATGTTGCGGGTTCGGCTTCGCTTTCCTCGGATATTTCAGAAGAAGTATCTTCGGCGGCGGTTTCGTCGTTGTCGGATTCATCGTCTGTTATCCAATCCTTTGACTCTTCCGATTCATCCGTCGCTTCCGATTCATCGGAGGTTTCCTCCGATGCTTCCTCCGATGCTTCCTCCGAAGAAGGCTCTTCGCTTACTTCAGGCTCGGAATAGCCGTTTTCGAAATACTCATCGTACATATAGTCTGAAATCCATTCGGCATATTTCGCTTTGCCCGTATTGCTGAGGTGGATTCCGTCGCCGGAAGCGCATATTACGCTGTCGGCTATGCCTTCGTCGGAAATAATCTTGTTCATATCGATAAGGTTTAGATTATATTCCTCCGCAAGGGATCTGATAATATCATAATATTCGCTCATCTTACCCGTTCCGTAATCGAGATCGTACTGTCCCGCAGTGTAATAGCCGCTGTCGGTACAGACATTGTTGCCGGTAAGCAGCACGACCTCCGCGCCGCTGTCATGTATTTTTTCGATAATCGTACGGTAGTTTGCTTCGTATTGCTCCGGACTTACAAGCGGCCTGCCCGTGGGTATGTATATCGCCTGGTCGTTCATACCGAACATCACAATAACAATGTCGGGGTCGAGGGCTACTACATCCTTGTCTATACGCGCCAGGGCTTCCGTGGTCTTGTCTCCGCCCATGCCGGCGTTTATGACATCCGTGCCCAGCTCGCCCGAAAGCATGGCAACCCAACCGGGCAAATATGTGATCGAATCGCCGAAGGCGACTATTTTTTTATCCTTGAATATGCTGTCCCCCGCTTTGTCGCTTACAACAGAAACAAGGAAACGGGTGTTGTAGGAGGAACGGTAGCCTTCCGCGCAGGCCGTAACCGAAACGGTATATTTGCCGCCGGCAGTGGTTTTATCCGCGGGTATGGTGTAGGTCGTGTCGGTGACTTTGAGATTATTTGCGATAATGGTGCCGTCCGTGATTATCGTCGAGGTGTTGACGTTCACAATATAAAATTCGGCGTTTTCCACCGCATCCCAGGTGACCGTTATGCCCTCGCTTTCGGTGACCTTGCTTTGAGCGTTTAGGTTCACCTCATCAAGACGCGGCTTTGAGGTGTCCGGGGTATAAATTTCCACTCCCGACGGTTTGCTTCCGATATATATTTCAGCGTCGGAGGTAAAGCCCTCGGCATAATGCAGTCCGCCGGAGGTTATTATCGTACCGCCGGAAATATCAATACCGGTAAGATACGCCTTGTCTCCGACATTTATATTGCCAAGGTTGTTGTAGCAATCCGACGAAAGCTTGTTTATGTAATTTATACTGCCGTAATCGTTGCCTATATTAACGGTCAGAACGAAACCGTTTTCGGGTATATAATTGTTTTTCCCGTTCGTGCCGTCCGCCGTGAGGTTGACGCTTCTGACAATATAAGCTTCCTCTTGGTCGTTCCATTCAAAAGTAGCTGATCTCCACCAGCAGAAGCCGTTTGATGCGGAGGAGAGTACCTTGCCGTAGGACGGGGTTATTATGAGGGAATGTCCCTCCGCTCCCGCTTTGTTAATCGCGTTTATTCCCAGCGCTATCTGCCCGTCAGCCGAGACGGTTTCGCCCGAAAAAGAATAAACGAGTGTAAGCGCCGCAAGAAAAACGGCCGCGATAATTGAAAACAGCTTTTTCATATTAATAATCATTCCTTTCTGTGTAACACGGTAGCGATGTTGTTCGAATACTGCGTTCGATAGGCTGTTAAAGCTTAAAATACCATATCGGCGGATTCGCTGCCGCCGTATTTCGTAAGCATATATACTATGACAGCGGTTATTATAAGGCCTATCGCAACCGTTACGGCAACCTTCCAAGCGGATACGGGAGTCCTGCCTCCCACCTTGCCCGTTTGACCGTTTACCATAAAATTGTATATTTTTTCCTTATAACGGAAAGAGGACATCCATACCGGAAGCATAAGATATTTATATTTTATATTGGCATAATCCGTGGACATTTTCAGCGAATCGACGCGGTCGGCGTGATTGGCCTTTTTTATATAAGTCTTGATGTTATCCTTTAGAATGTCGTTTATTTTAATTTTTCCTCTTTTCCAGGCTTCGTTTAGTCCCACGGAATATCTTTCCGCGACAAAGCCCGCTATGTATTCGGGCTTGTACACCTTACCGGAAGCCGTATCGAAGGGTTCTATCTTCGACATTGCCGTTTTATCGTAACGGTCGGTGCCGGAAATTAAAAGGTCGTCGAAAATTTTATCATAAACGCCGCTCGTGCGGTACCAGTCCACATGCGTATGTGTTTTGCCGTTTACCGTAACCGTGCGTGTTTTCCCGTAACGTGCGGTGTAGCCCGTGGTGGTTTCGGTGTCGAAGGTCCAGTAAGGAAGGTATACCCCCTTGAACGAATCGGGTATGGTGCCCTTTCTAACCTGCTTGGGAGCGAATATCTTTCGTTTTATCCATGCCTTAAATTTATCCCCCGCCTGCTTGGCGGTTAAGGCAAAGCCGCATACGCCGCCGGGCGCCATCGCGTCGGCGGCGCCCGCCTCCACGACCAGATTGGAGCCGCAATAAGGGCAAATGTCGGCTATCTGAAGCGAATCATAAATCGATTCCGCTCCGCAGGACCGGCATATAACCGTTTTTTTATCCGCGCCCCAGTCGTGGCTTTCATAATCTTCCGCAAGGTCGAAATTTATCTCCCGTGCAATATCCGGAAGCTGTTCCTCAAAATCCAGGGTGGCGCCGCAGTATTCGCAGACAAGCTTTCCAACCGCGGGATCATACGCCATGACACCCCCGCAGGAGGGACATTTTTCGTCGGTCTGTTCCATTGTTTTTGCGGTGTTTTCTCTGCTTTTTTCGTCTTCCATATATCAGTTCGGTACCTTTATATTGTTTTATATTTTATCGTTATCATCGAAAGGGTCGCCGCATTCCGGGCAGAATTTGGGCGGCTTTGTCGGATCGCTTGGTTCCCAGCCGCATTTGTCGCATTTGTATTTGAACACGTCGTCGGGCTTTTTCTTTCCGCATTCGGTACAGAATCTGCCTTTGTTGACGCTGCCGCAGGAGCATTTCCAGCCTACCGTACCGGAAGGTGCGGGCTTGCCGCATTCGGCGCAGAATTTTCCTACATTGCCGTCCCTGCCGCAGGAGCATTTCCAGGTGTTCGCGGCGGAAGCCGGAGCGGATTCCTGACGCGGTGTTTGTGCGCCCATGGAAAACAGCTGTGAAGCGTTCGCGCCGCCCGCCGTCTGAGCCATTCCCATACCCATAAAGCCCATCATCGCGCCGCTTTTATTTTCCGCAGCCGCTCTCATCGCGTCAGCCTGCGCGCCGGTGAGATTTGCAGCCGCCATCGTGGGATCGCGGAACGCCGCCGCCTTCTGGAGGTTCTTTATCATCTGCTCGTCTTCTTCGGGCGCTTTGACGGAGGATACGCCGAAGGAGGCGATTTCCAAACCGCGAAGCTCTCCCCACTTTTTCGACAGTATATCGTTTAACGCGTCGGCAAGCTCCTGCGTGTGTCCCGGAAGCGCGGAATAACGTATGCCCATTTCCGATATTTTGGCGAAAGCGGGCTGGAGTGAGGTCATAAGCTCCGTTTTAAGCTGGCTGTCTATTTCGGTTCTCGGATAGCTTTGCTCCACGTTGCCGCAGACATTGGAATAAAACAAAAGAGGATTTGTTATTTTATACGAATATTCGCCGTGGCAGCGTATGGATATATCTATGTCAAGTCCGACGTTTCTGTCCACCACGCGAAACGGCACGGGATTGGTGGTGCCGTATTTATTGCCGATTATTTCCTTGGTATTGAAATAATACACGCGCTGGTCCTTGGGCGCCTGTCCGCCGAAGGTAAAACGCTTGCCGATATTTTTGAACGTGTCGACAAGTCCCTTCCCCAATCCGCCGTAAAAGAGCGAAGGCTCAGTCGAGGTGTCGTAAAGAAACTGACCCGGCTCGGCGCAGAATTCGGCAATCTTACCCTGGTCGACTATAATCATGCACTGTCCTTCGTTGACGGCGATTATCGAACCGTTGGATATGATGTTATCGGTCGCTTTGGTGTTGGAGCTTCTCTTGGAGGTGCGTTTTTTGCCCTTTGTCACAAGAATATCCGTATCAAGCGCTTCGCTATAAATATACTCGCGCCATTCGTCGGCAAGCACACCGCCGGTCGCTCCGAATAAAGCCTTTATAAGTCCCATGTTATATCCCCGCTTTCGTATATGTATATATTTATATTTAGTTAATTATATCATCCGAATAAGCGTTTGTCAATCGAAAAACGCCGCTGTATGTTTTTTCATACTTGAAAAACGGAATTTGTTATGCTATAATCGTTCCCGTATAAGATCAAATAAGGATTATTTGTAAAATATTATATACAACCGGAGTGTAAATTGAGCATTTTAGTCTGCGACGGGATTTCCCTGTCATACGGAACGAACGATATACTGAAGGATGTTTCCTTTTCCATAAACGAAGGTGTCAAGCTGGGCGTCATAGGTATAAACGGCGCCGGAAAATCCACTCTCGCCAATATAATAACCGGAAAAATCGCACCTACCTCCGGCTTTGTTTATATTCCCGGAAATACCGGCGTGGGTATGCTCGACCAGCGCAACGAGGACGATTTTAAGGGAAAAACTGTTTTCGGCTGCGCCGTTTCCTCCTTCGCAGAGCTTGTAAGAACAGAAGAACGGCTTGAAAACCTGCTTTCACGGATTCCCGACAACCCATCGCTGGCGGCGGAATATGAAAGGCTGAGACATGATTTTGAATTAAAGGGCGGCAACGAATACAAAACAAAAGCCAAA